>JACVRU010000003.1 GCA_014534295.1 Thermoleophilia bacterium
CGCACGGGATCGGGGCGGAGGAGAGCGACCTGCGCGGGGCGCTGGAGGTGTTCGCCGGGATCGAGCCGGACGGCGTGCTCCCCGCGTCGGCCCTGCTGGCGGAGGAGGCCAGCCGCGCGGCCCGGGCGCTCGAGGTGGTCGTCGTGACCGCCCGGCTGCCCGCCGACCTGGTCGAGCGGCTCGTGGCGCGCTCCGGCCACGGGCTGCCGGCCTCGGTCGTCTACGTCGACTCGTCGAGCTGGAACGGCGGCACGGCGCGAGAGCCCGGCCTGCTACGGCTCCAGGCGGTCGGCGTCCCGGTGGCCGTCGTCCGTAAGGGGGACGACCTGCGGACGGCGCTCGCCGGCACCAGGCTGCGGGAGGCCGCGGGTGCCTAGGACGCTGCCGCTCTACCCGCTGCCGGCCGTTCTGATCGCGAGCGGCTGGGCGCGGCTCGACGACCGGGCCGACGACGGGCTCCTCCTCGGCCTCCTCCTGCTGGCGCTGCTGCCGGCTCTGGTCCGCCCGCACTGGGGTAGGGCGGTGGCCGCGCTCGGCGTCTCGCTCGTCGCGGTCGACGCGGTCTACGGGCTCGCCCCGGGCCGGGGCTATCTCGCGGCGCTCTGGTCGCGCTTCACCGACGGGGTGCTCGGGTTCTACGACGTCACGCTGCCGTTCTCCGCAGTCGACGAGCCGCTGCTGCACGACGTCACCCTCCTGGCGGTCTTCGCGTTCGCTCTTGCGTTCGGCCTCGCCCTCGCGGCCCGCCGCCCCGTGCTGGCGTCCGCCTTCCTGCTGCTCGGAGCGGTCTGGCCGGCCGCGATGGTGCCCGGTCGGGACCTCGCGCGCGGTGCGGTCCTGCTCGCGGCCGTGCTGCTCCTGCTCGCGTTCGGCGGCCGCCGGGCGACCCGGGCGCCTCGGCCGGCGCTCGTGGCGGGAGCCGTGCTCGTCGCCGCCGCGGTTGCGGCCTCGACGTCGGCTGCGGTCGCCAAGCCGCAGTTCGTCGCCTGGGAGGGCTGGGACTTCTACGACCGCCCCGACGACCCGGTCAGCGTCCGCTTCCTCTGGGACGCGACCTACCGCGGCTTCGAGTGGCCGGAGAAGGAGACGAAGGTGCTCGAGGTGCGCGGCACGGACCGGCACCTGTACTGGCGCGCCACGACGCTCGACACCTTCACGCAGCACCGCTGGATCGAGAACCTCCCGATCCTGGGCCTCGTCGAGGGGCGGGTCGACCTGAGGAGCTTCCCGGACGGGCTCCTCCCGGACCGCGCGTACGTGGAGGGGGACTGGGTCCGCACCGAGGTCGAGGTCGAGGCGCTGAGCGACGACCACCTCGTGGCGCCGAGCACCCCGGTCGCCTACGACCCGAGGTCGCTAGGCGTCCTCCGGATCTCCCGCGGCGGCGTCGCCTTCTCTCGCGGCGCCCTCCCGCGAGGGACGACCTATGCGGTGTGGTCGTATGCGCCGGCGCCCAAGCCGGAGCAGCTCGCGCGGGCCCGCCGGCTCGACTTCGACCGCGTGCGGCGCTACCTCCAGGTGGCCCCGAACCTCGCCGTGCCGCCGTTCGGCGAGCCGAACCGCGAGTCCGCGGTCGAGAGCGTGTTGGACAGCGTGGAGCGCCTGCGACCGTACCGGGCGCTCGTCGAGCGGGCGCGCGCCGTGGTCGGCAACCCCACGAACCAGTACGCGGCCGTCGTCGGGCTCGAGGCCTGGTTCCGGTCGGAGGGCGGCTTCAACTACGACGAGTCGCCGCCTCCGGCCAGCGGCGCGCCGCCGCTCGTCGCCTTCCTCGACAGCCAGCGGGGCTACTGCCAGCACTACGCCGGGGCGATGGCGCTGATGCTCCGCTTCCTCGGTATCCCGGCCCGCGTGGCCGTCGGCTTCACGAGCGGCTCGTGGGACGACGAGCGGCGCGTGTGGTCGGTCACGGACCACGACGCGCACGCCTGGGTGGAGGTCTGGTTCCCCGGCTGGGGCTGGCTTCCCTTCGACCCCACGCCGGCGCGGGGCCAGCTCTCGAGCCCTTACTCGTACGGCGGGATCGACTTCGACGCCGCGGGCGCGGGCCGCGTGCTGGAATCGAGCTCCTTCGGCGGCGACGATCCCGCGTTGACGGCACGGATCCGCGGGCTCAGCGAGCGCAAGGCGGGCGAGGAGGTCGGCTCCGGCGGAGGCGGCGGCTACGGGCCGATCGTCCGCGAGCGCGGCGCGAGCCTCCTGAAGCTGCTGCTGCTCCTCGCGGCAGGGGCCGCTGTCGGTATTCAGCTCGTCAAGCGGGTCGTGCGCGGCCGTCGCTACCTGACCCAGGACGCGCGCCGCATCGCCGGCGCGTGTCGCCAGGAGGTGGTCGACTTCCTCGCCGACCAGGGGATCGACGTGCCGCGCAGCTCGACGCCGCGCGAGCTGGCGCGGGAGCTCGACCGAGCCCTCGGAATCGACGCGCGCGCGTTCGCGCGCGCCCTCTCGGCCGCCCGCTACGCGCCCGAGCGAGACTCGCGCGCCGCGGGCCGCCGCCTGCGCCGGGAGCTGAGGAGCCTGCGCCGGGCGATCCGTGCCCGCGTGGGCGTCCCGCGCAGGGCGCTCGGCGCCGTCAGCCTCCGGTCGCTCGCCGCGTAGCCGTGGAGGCGGTCGTGATGGCGGCCGGCGAGGGGCGGCGGCTCCGCCCGCTCACCGAGCGGTACGCGAAGCCGGTCCTCCCGATCGACGGCCGGCCGGTGCTCGCCGTGCTCCTCCGCGAGCTCGCGGCCGCCGGAGTCCGGCGCGTCTGGCTCGTCACGGGCCATCTCGCCGAGCAGGTCGAGGCGCTCGCCGGGAACGGCAGCGCCTTCGGACTCGAGCTCGAGGTGGTCGCCCAACCCGAGCCGCTCGGCTCCGCGGACGCCGTGCTCCGCGCCCTGCGCGCGGGCGCGCGGCCGCCTCTCGCCGTCGCGGGGGCCGACACCGTCTTCGGCGCGGGCGACGTCGCTCGCTTCCTCGCCGAGGCCGACGGCGCGGCGGGGGCGGTGGCCGTGCGGCGCGACCCGCCGCCCGACCCGCCGCACAGACACGCGATCAGGGTGGTGGGCGGTCGCGTCACACGGCTGCTCGACGACGACGCCGAGAATCCTCTCGCCGGCGCTCCGCTCTGGCTCGTCGGCGAGGCCGTCGCGGCCCGTCTCGACCCGCTACCGGGCACGGCGCCACACGAGCTGTACATGGCGCTCGAGCTGGCGCTCGAGGCAGGGGAGAGGATTGCGGGCGTGGAGATCGGGACGACGCGTGACCTGACCCGCCCGGAGGACGTTGTCCGCGAGAACTTCCCGTACCTTGCCGGGTTGTGAGCGAGCGAGGCGAGACGACCTACCAGCTCTTCCAACAGGGGCGCGAGCACCTGAGGCGCGGGATGCCCGCGCAGGCGACCGTCGCGCTCGAGAAGGCGAAGCGACGCGAGCCGGAGAAGGCGTCGATCCGCGAGGCGCTCGGCATCGCCTACTTCCGCATCCGCCGCTGGGAGGAGGCGGAGGCCGAGTTCCGCGCGGTGCTCGAGCTCTCGCCGGTCAACGACTACGCGCACTACGCGCTCGGCCGCGCGCTCGAGAAGCAGGGGAGGGTGCGGGAGGCGAACGGCCACTACAAGCTCGCCCGCTCGCTGAAGCCCGGGGACGAGCACTACGCCTCGCGCGTGCTCGACCTGGACCCGAGCGGCGAGGGCTAGAGTCGCCGCATCGGCGAGCGCGAGAACCCGATCGCCGCGGCGCTGCGCGGCGAGAACCCGATGGTAATGACCCGGATGCGCACGGGCTTCGCGGTCATCGGCGACACCCAGCACCTTCCCGGGTACTCGCTGCTGCTGAGCGACCGTCTCGACGTGGATCACCTGAGCGACCTCCCCTGGCCGGCGCGGCGCGACTTCCTGCTCGACCTGTCGCTCGTCGGCGAGGCCGTGTTCGCCGTAACGCGGAAGCGAGGGGCTCGCAGGATCAACTACGAGGTGCTCGGCAACTCTTGGCCTCATCTCCACGGGCACGTCCACTCCCGCTACGAGTGGGAGCCGCGCGACAAGCTCGGCGGCCCGGTGTGGCGGTATCCGAGGGAGCAGAGGGACGCGCCCGAGCACGCCTACGACGAAGCCAGGCACGGCGAGCTCCGCGCGGCGATCACGGCCGAGCTCAAGCGTCTCGTGCGAGCGGCCTACGCCACGCCCGACGTGCCGACATGAGGGCGGTCTGCCAGCGTGTCACTTCCGCGCGTGTGACGCCGGGCGGCGCGATCGGCGTCGGCCTCTGCGTCCTGCTCGGCGTCGCCCGCGGGGACGGGGAGGGGCAGGCCGCCCGGCTGGCGGGGAAGGTGGCGCGCCTGCGCGTGTTCGAGGATGATCGGGGCCGCTTCGACCGGAGCCTGCTCGACGTCGGCGGGACCGCGCTCGTGGTCTCCCAGTTCACGCTGATCGCGGATAGCAGACGCCAGAAGGGAACTCGCCCGGACTTCTCGGGCGCCGCCCCCAAGGAACAGGCCGAGCCGCTGTACGAGCACTTCTGCCAGGCGCTCCGCGACCTGGGCGTCCCCGTGGCGACAGGCATCTTCGGCGCTCGGATGCGCCTCGACCTCGTCAACGACGGGCCGGTCACCATCGTGCTCGACGCGTAGCCCTCAGCGGCAGGAGGCGCCTAACGCCGGCCGTGCGCTCAGCGGCGGCCGGCGTTGAGGGACGGCTTCTCCCCACCTGAGTTCGGGTTGCGCTCCTGGATGGGCGGCGCATTGCGCATTCCTCACTCCTCAGGCATGAGTATCCAGAGAATGATGTACGCGAGAACCTGCGGGCCGGGAATGAAGATTGAGAGCACGGCGGCGAGCCGAACGAGCCACTTGTTCCAGCCGAAGCGGTGCGCGAAGCCGGCGCATACGCCGCCGAGCACGCGGCCACGCCGAGGCCGTACGAGCCCCTTCTTCCGGAACCAGTCGCTCATCCCCCTAATCTAGTTCAAGCGCGGCGTCGAACTCTCACGACCTCGGCGTCCCGATTCTTGCTCTTGACCCATGCCAGCCGGGTGGGGTCGGTGTGTCCGCAGGCCGGCGCTGGGGCAGCCACCAGAGGGCGAGCAGCAGCGCCGCCGGCAGGATTGCGGGGATGCCGAAACCGCCGTGATCGCTCCGGAACTCGCCGGCTGCCGGGCGATGGACCTCGTCGTAGCGGCACTCCCCTCGGCCGTGGCGCTGAGCAGAGTGAGGAGCTGGTGGGGTCGAGCGCGCAAACGCTGCCAATGAACGTGGCCGTGAATGTCACGGTCACACCCTTCAGATCAAGAGGCAGGCCGAGTGCCCTCGATGGTGATGGTGTTCTGAGGCTCAGCCGTGGCCGTCGAAGCTATCGCCAACGCCAACGCGCTGGCAAAAATGGCCGCAATACCCAGCTGTCGCGTCATACCTTCCCCTCCGTATCGACAAGTGCAACGAGGCCGGATTACCACTTTCGCGGGATGCGGCCGAGTCGGTCAGGCGGAATGCTAAGTACGGGCCGGGCCGCAGGAAGCCGACCGTGGGGAGAGGAGTTCTACGGCCGGAGCGCCCGGCCCGCTCGCCTAGATTACGCCCCCGCGCCGACAATGGAAGTGCAGTAGAGGGAGCCGGGCGACGGTGCTCTCCTCTCCCCGCACGAGCGAATCACCCGGCTCAGACCACGATGTAGCCAACGTCGCGGCATGGCACTCGCCTACGGCGCGACTCCGAACGAAATGCTTACGACGCACCATTCACCAGAAGCGTCGTCCCGAGGACGCGACAGGCTCCGCTCGGCCGCAGCGGCGACATCGCCTGACGCCGAAACCGAGCAGGACCTCGGGCTCCCCGAACTGATGGCCGAGCACGAGGCATAGGAATCGCCGCATAACTCGGATTGTCAGGCCAAAGCCGCTTGTTCATCTGTCCCCCGTTCGTACTTGATCATCGCGCTTGACTTGGGCGCTACCTGTCGAGCGGCCGCGCCTGGAGAGCGACTGACTGCACTCGGAAGCGCTCCGTCATCTCGGACTCTGCAGAGCGCGCGCGGCGAGTCTCTATCTCGCAGTGGTGCCAGCGAACCGCTTCACGAACCGGCCATGCTCGATCCGGCCGGTGTAGGTCGCGCAGGCGGGCATCTGCCACGCCGTCGAGTGCGACCACCCGTACCGGGCGGGCGATGCGCGACACGGGCTCCCGGGTTGCGCGTGCCTCGAACGCCGCCCTGACCTTCGCAGCCTGCGACGGGACGATCTCGAGTGGCTTCCCATTGCCGCCCCGGTACCCGTAGGGGGCACGGCCGGTGAACACGCCGCGGTCAATCGCGCTGCGGCGAGCCTGATCCCAGTTCGCCCTGTGGCGCTTCCCCCTGCTCGCCGGCGATCGCGGCCTTGATCGTGATCAGGATCTCCTGATCGCCCGCCGCGCTGTCGGGCCCTTCCGCGGCCGCGACGAGGCGGGCGGCGGCATTGTCGAGCGCCTCCCACTTCCGCGGCGGCGAGTCCGTTTTCGCGGGCAGCTTCGCCGCACGCCTCCACGGCCGCGCTGAGCCCACGCTCGCGCCACGACGGTCGGCCCGGAGACACCCTGCTCGGCGACCCCCTCGGCAAGCCGTACGCCGCTCGAGGCGGCGCGCTGCTCGGTGACGGCGCTTCTGCTCCTCGCTGAATCGTGCGTTCCTTGCGGCGGGACTGGCGCAGGCAGGGGATCAGCGGCTTCCACGACACCGCGAAGGGGCAACCGGCCGAGCTTCGCTGAGGCCGCGCCGCCGAAGCGGGCGAGCCGCTCTACGGGCGCTTCTGCACCGAGCTGCGGGCTCTCCGCGTCCCGGTCGAGACCGGAGTCTTTCGGCGAGCGGATGGCGCTCGAGCGCGTCAACGACGGACACGTCACCATCGTCCTCGACACCTGAGTCCCCCCATCCAAGGAGGTTGTCGTGGCGGTTCTCACGTTCGTCAGCGCGACGATTGCGCCCGAGCACCGAGACGAGGTCATCAGGCCCTTCACCGAGGGCGTAGCTGCCGGCCTGCCGCCTGGGCTGCGGCAGACATTCCTCCTCGTCGGGGAGGACGACACCGTGGCCGTCGCCTCGGTCTGGGAGCGGCGCGAGGATCTCGACGCGATGCTGGCGTCGGGCGAGGAGCCCTTCGCGAGGCGCGTCCTGCGCGAGGCCGGTGGCGAGCCGGAGGCTCGCGTCTTCGACATCGCGGTGGAGAGGGGGTAGGGCCGGGTCGCCCCGGCCCGTCGCTCAGTAGGTCGCTCGACCCCGCCAGCCGCCGGTAAAGAGACTGATCAGGAACAGCAGCGCGGCGATCGCCGCGAGGATGAACAGCCACTTCACGAGGAAGCCGGCTCCGAACAGGACGAGCGCGAGAATCGCAAGCAGAATCAACAGACCCATGTCCCTCCTCTCGGGGTGATCGCCACTACAACGGCCTGAGGCCGTACCCGGTCACGCTCGTATCAGCGCTGGGCCGCGTGCCCTCGACGGCGGAGGTGGCCGGGCGTTCTCGTCGTCGCCGCCGGCGTAGTGCTCGTCCGCGGGCGCGTCGGCAGCGTGCTCCCCGGCCTCGGGATCGCCGCGCTGATCGCCGGCTACACGATCGTCGACGACGCGGGCATCGAGCACGCGAGCCCGGTTGCGTACCTCGAGCTCGTGCTGGTCCCGGTGGCGGCGGGCGCGCTGGTGCTCGTCCCGCGCTCCCGCCTGCGCGCCGCGCTCGGGCCCGGCCCGATCGCCGCCGGGATCGCGAGCTTCGCGGCCTATGCATTCGTCCTCGCGGCGCTCGAGCGCGCGCGGGTGGCTCCGGTCGCGGCCGTCCGCGAGACGAGCATCGTGGTCGCCGTCGCGCTGGCCGCGCTCCTCCTTCGCGAGGGGGTCTCGGCCGCTCGCGTGGCCGGCGCGGTCGTGGTGGCCGGCGGCGTGGCGATGCTATCCTTCTGACACCACATTTCACCGGCTTGGCGAAATGGGCGCGGCGCGCCCATTTTTTGTGAGGAACGGCCCATGACCAACGTGCACGACAGGGAGAAGACGCTGGAACGCGAGATCGCGCAGGAGGTGGAGCAGAGCCTTCCCGGGACCGAGGTGCTCGCCGTCGAGCTCTCCGGACTGGAGCGCTTCACCGTCTTCGTCGACCATCCCCGGGGCGTCGACCATGCGCTCTGCGAGCGCGTCACCGACGTGCTGCGCGGCTACCTCGACCGCTACACGGTCGACGTCAGCTCGCCCGGGTTCGAGCGGCCGCTGCGCAAGCGCGCGCACTTCGCGAACGCGGTCGGGCGCCGCGTCTCGCTGCGGACCCCGCAACGGAAGCGCCTGCGTGGGGAGGTCGTCTCCGCCGGTGAGCGGGCCGTCACCCTCCGCGCCGGCGAGGGGAACATCGAGATTCCGTACGACGACATCATCAGAGGCAACCTGATCGACGAGAGGACGACGTCATGACGCAGGAGATCGTGGAGGCGATTCGCGAGATCGAGCGCGAGAAGGGCATCGAGCACGGCACGCTCGAGGACGCCCTCAAGGACGCTCTCCTCGCCGCCTACAAGAAGACGCCGGGCGCCGCCCGGCACGCGGTCGTGGAGCTCGACGAGCGCGGTGACTTCCGCGTCCACTCGATCGAGATCCCGTCCGACCTCGAGGAGCGCCTCCTCGACGAGGCCCGGGAGCGCGCGATCGACGAGCTCGAGCGCCTCGAGGTCGAGAACGGCGAGCGCTCGCACGTCCTCGTCCAGGACGACGACCTCGTCCTCGACTGGACCGGCGTGCCCGAGGACCTGATCAAGCGGGAGGACGTCACCCCCCACGACTTCGGTCGCATCGCCGCGCAGACCGCGAAGCAGGTCATCCTCCAGCGGATCCGAGAGGCCGAGCGCGAGATGCGCTACCAGGAGTACAAGGACCGCGAGAGCGACGTCGTCACGGGCATCGTCCAGCAGGCCGGCGACCGCAACAACGTGCTCGTCGACCTCGGCAACAACGTCGAGGCGCTCCTGCCGCGCTCCGAGCAGGTCGACGGCGAGCGCTACGAGCAGGGCTCGCGGATCAAGGCCGTGATCACCGAGGTGCGCTCGGGCACGAAGGGGCCGCAGATCATCCTCTCGCGGCGCGACTCGGAGCTGATCAAGACGCTGTTCGAGCTGGAGGTGCCGGAGATCGCCGACGGGCTCGTCGAGATCCGCGGCGTCGCCCGCGAGCCGGGCTACCGCTCGAAGATCGCCGTCGAGTCCCACGCCCAGGGCGTCGACCCGGTCGGCGCGTGCGTCGGCCCCCGCGGCTCGCGCGTGCGGATGGTCGTCTCCGAGCTCCGCGGCGAGAAGATCGACATCATCCCGTGGAACAGCGAGCCCGCCCGCTTCATCGCGAAGGCGCTCTCGCCCGCGCGGGTGCGGGAGGTTTTCGTCGACGACGAGACGAAGGAGGCGACGGTCGTCACGCCCGACGACCAGCTCGCGCTCGCGATCGGCAAGGAGGGCCTGAACGCCCGCCTCGCCGCGCGGCTCTCGGGCTGGAAGATCGACATCGTCTCCGACTCCGAGTTCGCCCAGCAGGAGGCCGAGGCCGCCTTCGGCGGCGGCGACGACGAGGACTTCACCGGCCGCTGCTCCGCGATCCTCTCCAACGGCAAGCGCTGCCCGAACGCGGCGCTGCCCGGCAGCCGCTACTGCGGCGTGCCCGCGCACCAGGAGCTGGCCGAGGCGGAGGCGCGCGGCGAGCTGCCGCCCCAGCCTGAGGCGCAGGACGTGGCCGAGGCCGTCGAGGACGAGGGGCCCACGGAGCAGCCGGAGGAGACCCAGCCGGTGGGCGACGCGGAGGAGGCAGCGGCGACGCAGGCCACCGAGACCGCCGAGGAGGACGAACCGGCTGCGTGACGCACGTCCCGACCAGAACCTGCGCGGGCTGCGGCCGGAAGGCGCCGCAGTCCGAGCTCCTGCGCTTCGCGGCACGCGACGGGCGGCTCGTCCAGGCCCGGCCGGGCAGCCCGGGACGGGGCGTGTACACCTGCCGGCGCCTGCTCTGCTTCGAGCGGGCGCGGGAGCGGAGGGCGTTCGCGCGGACGCTCCGCGCCACCGTCGCGGTCGATCCGGAGCTCGCGCGGCTCTACACTGGCGCTGATGGCTGACCCGAATCGTCCCAACCGGCCGATCCGCCCCCGCCAGGGCGCTCCGAGCTCCCGGCGGAAGCGGCGTGTCGTCATCGAAGGCACCGGAGGCTCGGGCGGCCGCCCCGGCGACCGCCGCAAGGCGCCGGACCGCCCCGAAGGCCGCACGAAGGCCCCGCCGGCGGCACCGCCGACCGGCCCGGTGACGGTCGAGTCGGGCGTCTCCGTGCGGGACCTCTCGCAGGCGCTCGGCGTCCCGCTGCCGCAGATCATCAAGATCCTCATGGGCCTCGGGGAGATGAAGACCGCGACGCAGTCGCTCTCCGACGAGGAAGTGCAGCTGATCGGCACCGAGCTCGAGCGCGAGATCACCGTCAAGCACGCCGCCGACGAGGAGGAGATCCTCGAGTCCTTCGAGGACGACGAGCAGGACCTGCGGCCCCGGCCGCCGGTCGTGACGATCATGGGGCACGTCGACCACGGCAAGACGACCCTGCTCGACGCGATCCGCGAGGCAAACGTCGTCGCCACCGAAGCGGGCGGAATCACACAGCACATCGGCGCGTACCAGGTCGAGCACGACGGCCGGCGCATCACGTTCATCGACACGCCGGGCCACGAGGCCTTCACGGCGATGCGCGCCCGCGGCGCCAAGGTGACGGACATCGCGGTGCTCGTCGTCGCCGCCGACGACGGCGTCATGCCCCAGACGAGGGAGTCGATCTCCCACGCCCGCGCCGCCGAGGTGCCGATCGTCGTCGCCGTGAACAAGATCGACGTCCCCGACGCGAACCCGACGCGCGTGATGACGCAGCTGGCCGAGGATGATCTCCAGCCGGAGGAGTGGGGCGGGACGACGCAGTTCTCGCAGGTATCCGCGAAGGAGCGCCAGAACCTCGACGATCTGCTCGAACGGATCTTGCTCGTCGCCGACGCCGAGCTCGAGCTGACCGCGAACCCGAGCGCGCCCGCCGCCGGCCCGATCGTCGAGTCGCGCCTCGACGTCGGCCGCGGCCCGGTGGCGACGATGCTCGTCCAGCGCGGCACGCTCGAGGTCGGCGACGCCGTCGTCGCCGGGGACGCCTGGGGCAAGGTGCGCGCGCTCTACAACCACACCGGCGAGAAGGTGACCCAGGCCAAGCCGGGCGACCCGGTCGAGATCCTCGGCTTCGAGCATCCCCCGGCCGCCGGCGAGCAGTGTCGCGTCGTCGAGCACGAGCGGCTCGCGCGCGACCTCGCCGAGAAGCGTGGCGAGCGCATGCGCCGCGAGCAGCTGGCGCAACGCTCCCGCGGAGGCGTCTCGCTCGAGAGCCTCTACGCGGAGATGCAGGAGGGCGAGGCCCGCGACCTCAACCTCGTGATCAAGGCGGACGTCCAGGGCTCGCTCGAGGCCGTCGCCGGCGAGCTGGCGAAGATTCAGCATCCCGAGGTCGGCGTCAACGTCATCCACCAGGGCGTGGGCGGCATCACCGAGGGAGACGTCATGCTCGCCGCCGCCTCCGACGCGCTGGTCGTCGGTTTCAACGTCCGCCCGAACGCGGACGCGCGCGCGGCCGCGGAGCGCGAGGGCGTCGAGATCCGGAGCTACCGCGTCATCTACCAGCTGACGGAGGAGATCGAGCAGGCTCTCGTCGGTATGCTCTCGCCGCTCCAGCGCGAGGAGCTCCTCGGCGAGGCCGAGGTGCGCGCGACGTTCAAGGTCTCCCGGCTGGGCACGATCGCCGGCTGCATGGTCACGGGCGGCACCGTCCGGCGCGGAACCCAGGTGCGCGTGGTCCGCGACGGGACCGTCATCTACGAGACCACGATCGCCCAGCTGAAGCGCTTCAAGGACGACGTCCGCGAGGTGGCGGAGGGCTTCGAGTGCGGCATCCTTCTCGACGGCTTCAACGACGTGAAGGAAGGCGACGTGCTCGAGGTCTTCGAGACGCGCCAGGTCGAGCGCACCGACCTTTCCGCTGCGGAACCTGCGGTTCCGCAGCGCGGTGGCGCCGGCTCGTAGCAGGCTCTCCTTCGCCTCCGGCCGGCGAAGCCGGCCTTCGTTCGCGGATCCGTGTTAGCCCTGGTTGAAGCAGCCGGGGTCGCTGGTGATCAGCGCCCGGCGGGTCCGCATCGTCTCGTCGTGGAGCCCGACGTGCTCGGGGACGTTCGGGTCGAAGTCCGGCAGCCCCTCGATCACCCTCGCCACGAATGGCGTCACTCCCGGGCCGCCGGCCGTCAGCCGGTACCTGGCCGCGTTCGCCGGCGGGCTCGGCGGGCCGGCCGGATACCACGCGTACCGGGGGCGCTGGAAGAAGCCGTAGCAGTAGTGCCCCGTCGGCTGGCGTGCGAGGAAGGAGTTCTCGCGCTTCCAGCCCTTGCCGAGCGCGGAGTCGAAGACGTCGAGGTAGACCAGGCGGCCGTGTGTGTCGAGCGGGACGCCGGTAGAGGTCGCCCTGAACCCGTGAACGGGCACGCCCTGGTACATGAGGCGGCCGAAGACCTGGTGGAACTTGCGGCTGCCGAACCAGCCCGCATAGGCCTCGAGCTCCGGCAGCTCGCCCTTCCAGTGGGAGATCCACAGCTCCCGGGCCCGCTGGCCGGGGAGCCACGGCGCCACGCCGAGGTTCGGGAGCAGCCGCTGGAACGACTGGAGCGCCCAGTGGCTCCCGTCCGGGGCGGAGCAGCCGGCGACGAACCAGGGCAGCCGGGGGCCTCGGTAGCGCCCGCAGACGTCCACGATCTTTTTGGCGAGCGGCGTGCCCAGCACCTTGAAGCCGCCCGAATAGTCGACCTTGAACTCGACCTGCCTGCGGCTCTGCGAGGGGGGCAGGGCGTTGATCGCGCCCCAGACGGCGGCCGCCTTCTGCTGACTGCCGATCCGGTAGTAGACGACCGCGCGCGACTCCCTGTCGACCTTGATCGACACGTCGGCCGCGTTCCGCGCGAGCAGCTGCGCCGCCGAGGCGGGCCCCGCAACTGCCAGCGCTGCCGCGACCGCAGCCAGCAGAGATGCGAACCGAAGCATCCCTCCCGGTATCGGCCGACCGCGTGGCCCCTTTAGTGCCTCGAACGGATTCTTAACGGCGGACTTCGACCTCTGGAGCACGCGGGCAGAATAGGAGGTCGTGGGCGCCGGATTTGTCGGGATTCTGTCAGTGGAGCTGCACTTCCCCGAGGCGGGCTCCCTCAAGGGGAAGCGGAAGCATGTCGCCTCCGCGAAGGCGCAGCTGCAGAACCGTTTCGGCGCCGCCGTCGCCGAGGTCGACCACCACGACCTCTGGCAGCGGGCGCGTCTGACGGTCGCGTGCGTGGCCCGCGAGCACGCCGAGGCCGTCCGCCTGCTCTCCGACGCGGAGCGCTTCCTCGGCGGCCAGGAGTACGAGCTCTCCCGCGCGGACAAGGAGATCGTGAGCCTCGATGACTGAACGGATGCGCAGGGTGGACGAAGTCCTGAAGGAGGTCCTCTCCGAGGCGATCCCCGGGCTCAAGGACCCGCGGATCGGCTTCGTCACGGTCACCGGCGTCCGTACGACCGCGGACCTGAAGGAGGCAACCGTCTACGTCAGCGTGCTGGGTGGGGAGGCGAAGCTCCGAAGGACGCTCGAGGGCCTCGAGGCCGCCCGCGGGCTGCTCCAGGCCAGGGTCAACAGCGAGCTCAGGCTGCGCCGGACCCCGCAGCTGACCTTCGAGTACGATCCGTCGGTCGAGCGCGGCGTGCGCATGACGCAACTCATCGATGAGCTCGCCCCAGACGGCCCAGCAGAACCCTGACTTCGAGGCGATCGCCGAGGAGGTCCATGGCCGCGACCGGTTCCTCGTCTCGACCCACGAGAACCCGGATGGCGACGCGCTCGGTTCGATGCTCGCCGTGCACCTCGCGCTCGAGCAGCTCGGCAAGGACACGGAGATGTATCTCTCGGGGGACTCGCCGCTCCCCTCGGAGTACCGGTTCATGCCGCTCGGCGGGCTCAGGCGGGCGCTGCCGGACGACTGCGGCGACCGAACGCTGTTCGCGGTCGACTGCGCGAACGAGAGCCGGCTCGGGCCTGACCCCGAGATCCTCGCGCAGGTGCCCTTCGTCCTCAACGTCGACCACCATCACGACAACACGCGCTTCGGGAACGTCAACCTCGTCGTGCCGGACGCGTCCTCGACGGGCGAGGTGCTCGCGGACCTCTTCGAGCTCCTCGGCGTGGAGATCAGCCCGGAGATCGCGGAGGCGCTCTACATCGCGGTCGTGACCGACACCGGCCGCTTCCAGTACACGAACACGTCGCCGAAGGCGATGCGGCTCGCGGCCTTTCTGATCGAGCGCGGCGCGGACGTGCACAAGGTCTTCCAGGGCGTCTACGAGTCCGTCGAGTTCGCCAAGCTGAAGCTGCTCGCGCGCGCGCTCGAGCACGCGCAGGTGTACGAGGGCGGCCGCGTCGTCGTCTCCTATCTGGCCCACGACGACTTTTCCGACGTCTCCGCGCCCGAGCCGTACGCGGAGGGGATCATCGACTACTTGCGGGCCGTCCAGGGCGCGGACATGTCGGTGCTGATCCGCGAGCCGCCCCGCCGCGACGGGCCGGCCCGCCGCGTCAGCCTCCGTGCCTCCGTCGACGAGCTCGACGTGTCGGCGATCGCGCGCAAGTCCGGCGGCGGCGGCCACCGCCAGGCGGCCGGGTTCTCCAGCGAGCGGTCGATCGGCGAGATCACGGACTTCGTGCTCGACGAGTTCCGCCGGCTCAGGACGACGTCGGGCAACGGCACGGGCCTGGGCGGGGCGTAGAAGGCATCGGTGCCGCCGCGCGGCCTCGACCCGACCGGGATCATCCTCGTGGACAAGCCGCCGGGCCCCTCGTCGTTCGCGGTCGTCCACCGGATCCGCAGCCGCACCGGCGCCCGCACGGGCCATGCCGGGACGCTCGATCCCTTCGCGAGCGGGCTCCTCGTGCTGCTCTCCGGGCGCGCGACGAAGCTGACGCCTCGGTTCGTCGGGCTGGACAAGCGCTACGTGACGGAAGTCGACCTCTCGGCGCGCACGTCCACCGGCGATCCGGAGGGGAACGTCGTCGAGCGGCGGGAGCCGCCGCCGCCCCAGGAGCTCGAGGACGCGCTCGATCGCCTGCGCGGCGAGGTGGAGCTGCGCGTTCCGGCCGCCTCCGCCGTGAAGGTCGGCGGCGAGCGCGCCTACCGTCTCCACCGCCGCGGCGTCGACGTGGAGATGCCGCTTCGGCGCTCGCAAGTCCGCGAGCTCGAGCTCCTGCGCTACGGGCAGGGCGTCGCCGAGCTCGATCTGCTCGTCTCCTCGGGGACGTACGTGCGCGCGATCGCGGACGCGCTCGGCGGCCACTGCGTCTCGCTGCGGCGCACCGAGGTCGGCCCGTTCCGCGTCGACGAGGCGGACGAGGCCCGCGTCATCCCCGTGGAGGCGGCGCTCGGGCGGCTGTGAGCCGGACGGTCGCGATCGGCACGTTCGACGGCGTCCACCGCGGCCACCGGCGGGTGCTCGAGCCGGCCGACGTGGCGGTCACGTTCCACCCGCACCCGCGGGCCGTCCTCGGCAACCGGGTCGAGCTGATCTCCACGCTCGAGCGGCGGGTCGAGCTGATCCGCGAGGCGGGCGTGGCCGAGGTCTCCGTCGTCGAGTTCACGCCCGAGCTGTCGCAGCTCGAGGCCGAGGAGTTCGTCGAGCGGCACGTCCGCCCGCTGGGGGCGACCGCGGTCGTGGCCGGAAGCGACTTCCGCTTCGGCCGCGGCCGGCGCGGCGACCTGGCGCTGCTCGAGCGGCTCGGGCTGGAGGTGCGACGCGTGCCGGACGTCGAGGGCGTCTCGTCGACGGAGATCCGGCGACTGCTGCGCGAGGGCGAGGTACGCGCGGCCGCGGCGCTGCTCGGCCGCCCGGCCGAGGTGGAGGGCACGGTGGTCGCCGGAGACGCCCGCGGCGGCACGCTCGGCTTCCCGACCGCGAACCTCGCCGCTCCGGGGGATCTGCTCGTCCCGGCCTACGGGATCTACGCGGGCTCGGCGCGGGGGCTGCGGGCCGCCGTCTCGATCGGCACGAATCCCCACTACGGCGGGCAGGAGCGGCGCGTCGAGGCGTTCCTGCTCGACTTCGCGGGCGATCTCTACGGCGAGCGGCTGGTCGTCGAGCTCTGGGAGCGGCTGCGGGAGGAGCGTGCCTTCGGCGACGAGGCGGAGCTCGTCGCGGCGATCGCCGCGGATGTGGAGGCGACGAGGCGCGCCGTCAGACCGCCCGGGTAGGCGGTTGACTCCGAGTAGCACCGTTGACTTTTTCACGCTCCGCCTTTAGCTCAGGCGATGCGCTACCTGATCGTGTTGCTGGTGCTGGCCCTGGTCGTACCCGCCTCGGCGGCCGCGTCAAATCGGTCCGACGCGCGCCTGGACGCAGCGGCGACCGAGGTCGCCGGGCAGCCCGTCTCGGTCTGGTGCGAGACGCACTGGTCGTCGTGGATCCTGACCGGCGTCGACGCATTCGGCCAGGACTGGTCGTTCCTGTTCGGGTTCACGTTCATCGGCCGCCCGGCGTCTCGACTCAGGTCGTCCGCTCTCGCTAGGTCGAGAACCCCTGGCTCGCCCGCCTGGCCGCAGACGCCCTGCGCTGGCACCGGTCGCTGCCCCCCGAGTACCAGGGGAACTGCTAGGCGACGAGGACGGCGCCGCTTCGACGGGGGTCGGCCCCGAGGCCCGTCCGGCCCATCGCGCTGACGCCACCGAAGTAGTGGTGGAGCGCGTCCCAGCGGCGCACCGTCCAGCCGCGCGCCTCGAGCGCGGAGAGGCCTTCCTCGTCGACGCCCGGCTCGGCGTTGACGACCGCTCCGGCCGGATGGAAGCGCGACCGGTCGACAGCCGCCTGCGGCTCGAGCCCCTCGTCGAGGATCCCGGCGAGCACGCCGACGAGGGCGGTCCGGAGGCGAGTCCCGCCAGCGGCTCCGAGCGCGAGCGAGAGGCCGCCGGAGTCGAGCGCGAGGGTAGGGGCCATCATGCTCGGCATCCGTCCACCGGGCCGCAGCGGCTTGCGGACGAGGTCGACCTCTCCGAGCATGCTGTTCAGGTGCAGGTCGAGGCCGGGGAGGAAGTCGCCCGAGCCGAGGCCGAGGCTCGTCGTCAGGACGCAGGCGCTCCCCTCGCCGTCCACCACGGCGAGGTTCGTCGTGTGCGACTCGACCCCGCCGGGCTGGAGCGCCTCGACGAGCGCGAGCACTCGGGCGGCGCCACCGAGACCACGGAGGCGGGGGAGGCGGTCAAGGGTCTCGGGGACGCCGGAGAGCCCGAGGCGCGTGAGCACTCGCAGGCCCAGGTACGCGACCTCGGCGGGCTCGCTCCACCGGGCCTCGTAGGCGGCCAGGTCGTCGCGCGTGAGCGTGACCCCGGCGACGCCGAGGAGCGACTCGGCGATCGCGCCGCTGTAGCAGCCGGCCGCTCCCTCGTCGGCGAGCAGCCGGAGCGCCTCCTTCAGACCGGGCTGGCGCAGCGTGTCGCCCTCGGACAGCAGCTTTCCGCCCGGGGCGTAGAGCTCGGCGCCACGGTTCATCGTCATCACGGGCTCGAGCATCGCGAGGCAGCGGGCATGGGCGCGCGGGACCTCGACGCCCGATTCCGCCAGGCGGAGCGCGGGCTCGACGAGGCGGGGCCAGGGGAGCCTGCCGGCGGTGCGCCAGAGCGCGTCGAGCCCGGCCGGCACGCCCGGGACCGCGCAGGAAGCGGGCCCGACCGCGTAGTGGACGAGCTCGGCGCCGAACGGCACCTCGAGCCGGAGGAGCTCGCCGGCCTCGCCCGACGGCACGGCGACGAAGCAGTCGAGGTTCCGCGCCGAGCCGTCGCGGGCGTCGAGGTAGATCGCGTGACCGCCGCCGAGCAGTCCGGTCATCACCGTCTCCGCGACGCACGACGCGAGGCAGCCCGCGACCGCCGCGTCGGCGGCGCTGCCGCCCTCGGCGAGGATCTCCACGGCCGCCTCGGCCGTGGCCGGATGCCCCGCAGCGACGCCCGCCGCCACCATCTTCGCTACCCTAGTGCGCGACCGCAGCCTCGGCCGCCCGCGTCCTTCCTTCGCGGCGCGCTGGGACTGCGGAGGCCCATAACGGAGGTGCAATGACCCTCGCCAAGGAAGACAAGCTGGAGATCGTCAAGAAGTACGGCCGCTCCGAGGCCGACACGGGCTCCGCACAGGTGCAGGTCGCGCTCCTCACCGAGCGGATCAACCAGCTCACGGAGCACCTGCGCACGCACAAGCACGACCATCACTCGCGCCGCGGGCTGCTGAAGCTCGTGGGGCGCCGCCGTGGGTTCCTGAACTATCTCCAGAAGAACGATCTCGAGGCCTACCGAGCCCTGATCCAGGAGCTGGGGCTCCGCAGGTAGGCGTGGATGCGGTGAGCGGAGATTTGAGCGAGTCCCGGCGTCGGGGCTGGTTCAAATCCCCGCTCTCCGCTCGAAGCAGAGTGGAGGAGAGAACATGAGCATTACCGCCGAGCGTCACGAGACGATCTCGGTCGACGTCGGACGCGAGCAGATCACGTTCGAGACCGGCAAGCTGGCGAAGCAGGCCGACGGCGCCGTCCTGGTGCGATCGGGTGACACGATCGTCCTGGCGACTGCGGTCGGGAGGCCGGAGGCCCGCGAGGGCGCCGACTTCTTCCCGCTGACCGTGGACGTCGAAGAGCGGATGTACGCCGCCGGGAAGATCCCGGGCGGCTTCTTCAAGCGGGAGGGGCGGCCGACCGAGAAGGCGATCCTGACCGCGCGGATGATCGACCGCCCGATCCGGCCGCTCTGGCCGAAGGGCTTCAAGAACGAGGTTCACGTCGTCTGCACGACCCTCTCGGCCGACCTCGTCTCGCAGTACGACATCCTGGCGATCAACGGCGCCTCGGCGGCGCTGATGCTGTCGCCGCTGCCGTTCCTCGGTCCCGTCGGGGCCGTCCGGGTGGGCATGGTCGACGGCGAGCTCGTCGTCAACCCGACCTACCAGGAGCTCGAGAACGACAGCGACCTCGACCTGATCGTGGTCGGCACGAGGGATGCGCTGACGATGGTCGAGGCGGGCGGTAGCGAGATCCCGGAGGAAACGATCCTCCAGGCGTTCGAGCTCGCGCACGACGAGATCCGCAAGCTGTGCGAGGCGCAGGAGGAGCTGCGCGAGCGGGTCGGAAAGCCCAAGTGGCTCGACCCGGAGCTCACGCGCGAGCTCGAGGAGCGGCACGGCGGCGCGATCGTCTCGCGGATCGGCTCGCACGGCCTCCGCGAGTCCGGCGTGATCGTCGACGAGCTCGTCTCCGAGCTGTGTGCGCCACTGACGATGGAGTCCACCGAGGACGACATCGTCCGCGAGCTCCAGGTCCGCTCCGCGCTCGCGCTGATCCTCGAGCGGCAGCGGCTGGCGGCAGTGCTCCCGCACGTCATGGAGCAGTTCGAGAGCGAGCTGCGCGCGCTGACCGAGGCCGAGCAGGACTCGAAGGAGCTCAAGTCCGCGAAGCGGAGCCTGCTCTTCGAGCGCATCGTCGACGAGGTGCGGCTGCCGTTCCCGGTCTCGGCGCCGGTCGAGGGAGCCGACACGGAGCCGGTCAAAGACCCGCTGACCCGTTCGACGATCAAGAAGGCGGCCGAGTCGGCGTACAAGGATCTCGTCCGCCGGAAGATCGCCGTCGAGAAGCGGCGGCCCGACGGGCGCGTCACCGACGAGATCCGGCCGGTCACCTGCGACGTCGCCGTCACGCCGCGCACACACGGATCGGCCCTCTTCACGCGCGGCCAGACGCAGATCCTGTCGCTGCTCACGCTCGGCACGGCCAAGGAGGGCCAGCGGATCGATGACCTCTCGCTCGAGGAAGAGCGCCGTTACATGCACCACTACAACTTCCCGCCGTTCTCGGTCGGGGAGACGGGCTTCATGCGCGGCCCGAAGCGGCGCGACATCGGCCACGGCGCGCTCGCGCAGCGGGCGCTCGAGCGGGTGATTCCGCCCGCGGAGGACTTCCCGTACACGATCCGGATCGTCTCGGAGACGCTCGAGTCGAACGGATCGTCGTCGATGGGCTCCGTCTGCGGGTCGACGCTCTCCCTGATGGACGCCGGCGTGCCGATCAAGGCACCCGTCGGCGGCATCGCGATGGGCCTGATCAAGGAGGGTGACCACTACGTCATCCTCACGGACATCCAGGGCGCCGAGGACCATCTCGGGGACATGGACTTCAAGGTGGCCGGGACCCGCGACGGGATCACGGCGCTCCAGATGGACATCAAGATCACCGGCGTGACGCAGGCGATCCTCCGGGACGCCCTCGAGCAGGCCCGGCAAGCGAGGAACTTCATCCTCGACCGGATGCTGGAGACGCTGTCCGAGTCGCGCAGCGAGCTCTCGGAGAACGCGCCTCGGATCTCGACCGTCAAGATCGACCCCGAGCAGATCGGGCTCGTGATCGGGAAGGGCGGCGAGACGATCCGCGGGCTCGAGTCGGACCACGACGTCCAGGTGGACATCGAGGAGGACGGCACGATCCTCATCTACGCCACGGACGGCCAGAAGGCCGAGTCGGCGATCGCGGCGATCACTGCGCTGACGAAGCAGCCCGAGGTCGGCGACAAGTACACCGGCAAGGTCGTCAAGACGACCGACTTCGGCGCCTTCGTCGAGCTGAAGAAGGGCACCGACGGGCTGCTCCACGTCTCGAACGTGGGGCCCGGCCGCGTCGCCCACATCGAGGACGTGATCGCGCGCGGAGACGTGCTCGACGTGGAGGTCCGCGAGGTGGACAAGGAGCGCGGCCGGATCGGTCTGAAGCTGGTCGCCAAGCACGAGAACGGCCGCCTCGTCCAGCCCGAAGAGCTGATCGAGCGGGCGAAGGACGCCCCGCCCCGCGAGCCGCGAGAGCCCCGGGGCGACCGGCGCGGCGGGCGCGGCGGCGGCCGGGACCGCGGGCGCGGCCCGCGTCGCGACCGAGACGAATAGGGCGACCGCGACGAATAGGGGAGAGGGGCGGCGGGCGCCGCCCCTCTCGCTTCTCGGCCCTAGAGCCCCGGCCCGTAGTACTCGCCGAGGCGGTTCCGGTAGTCGTCGTTCGTGGCGAAGTCCTCGTCGAACTCGGGAGCGTTCTTGATCTCGTCCTTCGTCCGGCTGACGAAGACGGTCTCGCTCTCCGGGTCGACCCGCTGGACCACGCCGGCCGGAAGCATGACCTTCTTGCCGAAGATCCACGGGCCGGTGTCGACGATCAGGTAGCTGCTGCCGGCCTCGTAGGTGGCCTCGTCGACCTTGCCGATCCCGCCGTCGGTCGCCTCGACGCTGAAGCCGGTCAGATCGACATCGCCGATCGTCGGCTCCGTCTGGAAGCTCCAGACGTCGGTCGTCGTGCCCAATCCGGGCCTGGTCGGGTCTTGCATGTGAGACCCCTCCTTCGGTCGATTGAGTAGCGCCTACCCACTACGCCGAAACGATGAACACGGGGGTGCCGAGCTCGACGCGCTCGAACAGCCACTCCGCGTCGGGGACGTACATCCGGATGCAACCGTGGGAGGCGGAATAGCCGATCGAGGCGGGCGAAGGCGTCCCGTGGATCCCGACGCCCCACGCCGAGAGGCCCATCCAGCGCGTCCCCAGCGGATTCGAGGGCCCCGGCGGCACCGGCTTCAGGCCCTTCGCCCAGTCGGAGGGCGGCGGATACCACCAGGGGTGGTACTGCTTGTCGACGACGTCGAAGCGGCCGAGCGGAGTCGGGTACTGCGGCAGGCCCGTGGCGACGCGGAAGACGCGCACCTGCTTGCGGCCATCGAAGAGCGTGAGCGTGTTCGACTCCCGCCGGATCACGATCACCGGCGCGAGGTCGGCCTGCATGACGTCCGGGAGGACGCGCGCGAAGCGCAGCCGGACCGGGCGCCGCTCGCCGCGAAGCAGAGCGCCCCGAATCGCGCGTTCCAGCGCGCGCCGATCGAGCCGGCGGCCGGGCCGCCCCTCGGCGTAGGTCGGGCGCAACCGCGCGTCCAGGCCCGTGACGCTTGCGTCCACCGGCGCCCGAAAGTACCGCGGGGCGAGCCCGGCGACGAAGCGGCGGATGCGGGCATCGTTCACGCTTGCCGAGAGGGGGATGCTCTCGCCCGCGGCGGCGGCCAGCGCCGCCCGCGCGGCGGCGTCGACGTCGACCGACAGCCCGAAGCGATCGGTCGCAACCGTGACGTCCCCGATCCGCAGCGGCCGCGCGAGTTCTCGCCGCAGCCGCTCGCGGGCCGGCTGCGTCGTCAGGCCGGCGAGGACGACGTCGCCCACGCGCACGCCGCGGGCGATCGGCGAGCCGGCCTCGTCGGCCGCCGGAGCGGCCGCGCAGGCAATCGTCGCCGCGAAGAGCACGACCCCGAGGCGGACGAGCGTCTTCCTGACGAACCTCACGTGCGAATGATCTTCCCGAAAACGGACGGAATCAACGCCTAAGTAGTCTTCGCCCGTGCAGAACTACGTCCTCAGCGAGCTGGACTCGGGCGAGCGGGTCGTCTCGGAGCGGGTCGAGAGCGTCCGTTCCGTCTCCGTCGGTTTCTGGATCGGCGCCGGCTCGCGGGACGAGCGCGACGAGAGCGCGGGCGTCACCCACTTCATCGAGCACCTGCTGTTCAAGGGCTCGCGCGACCACACCGCCCAGGAGATCGCGGAGATCTTCGACGCTCTCGGCGGCGAGCTGAACGCCGCCACCTCCCGCGAGCACACCGTCCTGTACGCCCGCGTCCCGGACGCTCACGTCGCCACGGCGCTCGACGTGATGGCCGACATGGTGCTGACGCCGACCTTCGCCGAGCTCGACTCCGAGCGGGACGTCGTCCTCGAGGAGATCGCCATGTACGAGGACACGCCGCAGGAGCTCGTCCACGACCTCTTCTCGGAGGCGGTCTTCGGAGACGACGCGCTCGGACGCCCGGTGATCGGGAGCGCCGAGGTGATCGCCTCGATCGCCCGCGGGGACGTCGCGGGGTACCACGGGGATATGTACGCCGGCACGAACATCGTCATCGCGTCGGCCGGGAACCTCGACCACGAGGAGCTGCTCGCTCTCCTGGAGCGGGTCGAGCGGACGCGCGCAGGCGCGCTGGCCGGCTCCCCGCCGGCGCGCCCGCTGCTGGTGCAGGCGCCGCCGCCCGGGCTCCGCTTCCAGCGCAAGGACACCGAGCAATACCACGTCTGCGTCGGCGCCCCCGGCATCTCGCGCTCGGACCGCCGGCGGTTCGCGGCCTCGCTGCTCGATGCGATCCTCGGCGGCTCCGCGTCGTCGCGGCTCTTCCAGGAGATCCGCGAGAAGCGGGGGATGGCCTACTCGGTCTACACCTTCCTCTCCCAGTACACGGACACGGGCCTGATCGGCTTCTACGTCGGGACGCGGGAGGAGAACCTCGGCCCGTGCCTGGAGATCGCCGCGGAGCAGATCGCGGACGTCGCGGCGGGCAACCTCCGCGCGGACGAGCTCGCCCGCGCCAAGGAGAACATCAAGGGCCGGATCATGCTGTCGATGGAGTCGACCTCGAACCGGATGAGCCGACTCGGCAAGTCGCTGATCACGGACACGGAGCTGCTGAGCTTCGAGCGCCTGATCGCCGAGATCGACGCCGTCGACGCGGCCGCGGTCTCCGAGCTGGCAGGGCTCCTCCTGGCCGGGCCGCGGCTGGCCGCGGCGGGGATCGGGCCGGCCGAGGACGTGTTCCGCGCCGCGGTCGGGCGCATGACCCCCGAGCTCGAAGCGCGCGCCGCCGCGGCGTGAAGGTCTGCCTCTTCGGACGGGGAGGCAAAGTCGGTCGCGCGCTCGCTCCGGCGCTCGAGGCGGCCGGCCACGAGCTCGTCGAGCTCGACTTCGCCGAGGCGATGGTCGACTTCACGGCGCCGGAGGCCGCGCCCGAGCACGTGAGCCGCGCGCTCGAGGCCGGTGTCCCCTGCGTCGTCGGCACGACCGGCTGGGACCCGGCCCCGCTCGGGCAGGCCGCGCGTGAGCGCGGCCTCGCGCTCTTCCACGCGCCGAACTTCGCGATCGGCGCGGTGCTGATGATGCGGCTGGCGGAGGAGGCCGCGCGCCACCTGCCGCGCGCCGAGATCGTCGAGCTGCACCACGAGGAGAAGCGCGATGCGCCCTCGGGCACGGCGAAGGCGACCGCCGCGCGGCTGCCGGGGGAGACCCCGATTCACTCGATCCGGCTGCCCGGGCTCGTCGCCCACCAGGAGGTGCTGCTCGGCGGCGAGGGCGAGCTGCTGACGATCCGGCACGACGCCTACTCCCGCGAGGCGTACGTCTCCGGCGTCCTGCTCGCGCTCGAGCGCCTGCCCGACCTCCCGGCCGGCCTGACGACAGGACTCGAGGCCTTCCTGCAGTAACATCGCCCCAGGTGCTCGGAGAAGTCCTGACCGCGATGGTCACGCCGTTCAGGTCCGACGGCTCGGTCGACCTCGACGCGTTCCGCTCCCTCGCCCGGCACCTCGTCGACAACGGCTCGGACGGGCTCGTCGTGACCGGTACGACAGGGGAGTCGCCGACGCTCTCCGACGAGGAGCGATTCGAGCTCTACCAGGCGGCCGTGGACGAGGTCGGGGACCGCGCGACCGTGATCGCGGGCACGGGCACCTACTCGACCGCGCACTCCGTCCACCTGACCGAGCGTGCGCACGGACTGGGGGTGGACGGCTTCCTCGTCGTCACGCCGTACTACAACAAGCCGCCGCCGCGGGGGATCGTCGAGCACTTCGGGGCGATCGCGGCCGTCACCGACCGGCCGATCGTCGTCTACAACATCCCCGGCCGCGTCGTCCTCAACCTGGAGCCGGAGACGATCGGCGCGCTGGCGGAGATCGCGAACGTGACGGCCGTGAAGCAGGCGAACGCCGACCGCGAGCAGGCGCGCCGGATCGTCGAGCTCGGGCTGGATCTCTACGCCGGCGACGACGACCTGATCCTCCCGTTCCTGGAGCTCGGCGGCGTGGGCGGCGTCTGCGTGCACACGCACGTCGTCGGCCCGCAGGTGAAGGAGCTGATCCGGCTCTTCCGGTCGGGTGACGTGGCGGCCGCGCGGGCGCTCGACGAGCAGCTGCGCCCGGCGCTCGAGCTCCTCAAGGTCGCCCCGAACCCGATCGCGATCAAGACGGCGCTGAACCTGCTCGGCCACGAGGTCGGCGGGCTACGCCTGCCGCTCGTCGAGGCGAGCGACGAGGAGGCGGCCCAGGTGCGTGCGTGCCTCGGGCGCCTCGGCCTGCTGACGGCCGCCCCCGCCTAGACTTCCGCGATGCCCGAAACCTGCCGGATCATCGCGCTCGGCGGCCTCGGCGAGGTCGGCAAGAACATGACCGTCTACGAGTGCCGCGGCCGGCTCCTCGTCGTGGACACCGGCCTGGCGTTCCCGCGAGACGAGCACCTCGGCGTCGACCTCCTGCTCCCCGACTTCGGCTACCTGACGGAGCGACGGGAGGCGGTGCGCGCGATCGTGCTCACGCACGGGCACGAGGACCACGTCGGCGCGCTGCCGTACGTGCTGCGCGAGCTGGGGCCGGTCCCGGTCTACGGCACGCGGCTCACGATCGGGCTCGTCAAGTCGAAGCTCGACGAGCACGGGCTGCTGCGCACCGCCGAACTCGAGGAGGTCGACCCGGAACGCAGTCCCGTAGACCTCGACCCTTTCCGGATCGAGCTCGTGCGCGTCGCCCACTCGATCCCGGATGCGGTCGCACTCGTGATCGAGACGCCCGCAGGACGGATCGTCCACACCGGCGACTACAAGTTCGACCACACGCCCGTCGACGGCATCAAGACGGACGTCGGCCGGCTCGCGGAGATCGGCTCGCTCGGGGTCGACCTCCTGCTCGGCGACTCGACGAACGCCGAGCGGCCCGGGGTCACGCAGTCGGAGCGGGTGGTGGGGGAGGCTTTCCGCCAGATCGTGCCGCAGCGACGCGGCCGCGTGCTCGTGTCGTCCTTCGCCTCGAACGTCCACCGGATGCAGCAGGCGATCGACGTGGCCGTGCTGTGCGGCCGGAAGGTCTGCGTCGTCGGCCGCTCGATGCGCAAGAACATCAACATCGCCCGCACCCTCGGCTACGCGAGCGCGCCCGACGACACGCTGATCAAGCCGGCCGAGCTGGACGACTACCGGCCCGAAGAGGTGCTGATCCTCTGCACGGGCAGCCAGGGCGAGCCGCTCTCGGCGCTGACGCGGATCGCCTACGGCGACCACCCGGCCGTGAGCGTCGAGCGCGGCGACACCGTGATCATCTCGGCGAAGCCGATTCCCGGGAACGAGCTGCGCGTCCACGACGCCATCAACGGCCTCGCCAGGCTCGGAGCCGAGGTGCTGCACGAGGAGAACGCGCTCGTCCACGTGTCGGGGCACGGGATGGCCGAGGAGCTGCGGACGATGCTCTCGCTGCTGCGACCCCGCGCCGTGATGCCCGTCCACGGCGAGTTCCGGATGCTCGCGGCTCACGCTCAGCTCGCTCGCGAGGCGGGCGTGCCCGCGGACGCGATCGTGCTGGCCGAGAACGGCTCGGTCGTCGAGGTCGGCCCTGGCGCGCCGCCGCGGATCGTCGACCACGTCGAGGCCGGGATCACCTTCGTCGACGGGCTCGGCGTCGGGGACGTGGAGGACGTCGCGCTCCGCGACCGCCGGCGGCTCTCGGAGGACGGGATCCTGATCATCGTGGCGACCCTGGCCGGCTCGAACGGGCGACCCACGGCCGAGCCCGAGGTCATCTCCCGGGGTTTCGGCGAGTCGGCCGGCCCGCTGCTCGAGGAGGCCCGCGACGAGGCGGGGCGGATCCTCCGCGAGCTCCTCGACGGCGACGTGAGCGAGATCAAGCTGCTCCAGGAGCATCTTCACGACGGCGTCGGGCAGCTGATCTACGACCGCACGGGCCGCCGGCCGATGATCCTCCCCGTGGTGATCGAGATATGAGCTCTGGCTCGCTTGCCTCCTTCGCCAGCGACGCCCCAGGAGCACTAGAGTGAGCTGGGACGCGGTGCTCGCGGAGCACGCGGCGGAGCAGGAGACCTGTCGGCGCCTCGTGCGGCAACTGCGGGCCTGCGAGACGGCCGCGCTCGCCTTCTGCCGGCTGCTCGAGCGCTGGGCGCGCGGCGACGCCCGTCCGTCCACGCCCGGCCAGCGGGAGGCCGCCCTCCGCCACGCCGCCGACCGGGTCGAGACG
>JACVRU010000126.1 GCA_014534295.1 Thermoleophilia bacterium
ACCTCGTCTTCATGGGCATGGGCGAGCCGATGCTGAACCTCGACGCGGTGCTGGACGCGGCGCGCCGTCTGCCCGACATCGGGATCACGCACCGCCGCACGACGGTGTCGACCGTCGGCTGGATGCCGGGGCTGCGCCGCTTCGTCGACGAGGTCGAGGAGCCGATCGGCCTCGCGCTCTCGCTCCATGCCGCCGACCCCGCGCTCCGCTCCCGGATCATGGACGTCAACGACCGCTACCCGCTCGGGCACGTGCTCGCCGAGTGCCGCCGCTACGTCGAGCTCCGCCGGCGCAAGGTCTTCGTCGAGTACGTGATGCTCGCCGGGGTCAACGACCGGGTCGAGCAGGCCGCGCAGCTCGCGGACGCCCTCGTCCCCCGCTCCGCCTTCAAGGTCAACCTGATCCCGTACAACCCGACGGGCATGTACGAGGGCTCTTCTCGGCGGGCGATCGACGCCTTCCGGGAGACGCTCGTGCGCGCGGGCGTGCCGGCGACCGTCCGGCTCACGCGCGGGCGCGACATCGAGGCGGCCTGCGGGCAGCTGGCCGCGACCGGCTAGGGCGAGCGGCGGAACCGGTCGAGGCCCGGGCCCTCGACGATCAGGGCGGTGAGCCCGTCCACGCTCGCTGTCGCGTGCTCCTCGCCCTCGGCCCAGAAGACCGCTTCCCCCGCGGTGATCGGCTCGGCGACGCCGTCCTCGCCGCTGACCTCGCCCGCCCCCTCGAGCACGGCGAGGACCTGCGGCACGTCTGCGCGATGGCGTGCGATGCGTCCTCCCGGCGCGAGGCGGAAGACCGCTGCCTGGAACGGAGCACCCTGGGCGAGCGAACTCGTCAGCGGTGCGAGGGTTACCCCGATGAGGCGGTCGTCGAACGGCGCGAACGCCGCGTCGGCGCCGAAGGCGAAGCGCTCCACGCCCTACGCGGCGGCGCGCTCGAGGATCGGCGGGAAGCGCTCCAGCACCCAGGCTGCGTCGAGCGCCCGGCGGCGGTAGGGCCGGCCGTCGAGCAGGACGAAGTCGCCGGTCCTCGGGTCCATCGGCAGCCGCGACTCGAGCGGGAACCAGCGATTGTGCCGCTCGATCAGGTCGTTGACCTCGACGAAGTTCCAGCGCTCCGCGAGCTCCCGCCAGCGGCGCCCGAACAGGGCCCCATCGCCCCGGCACTCCGCCGCCAGGCGCGCCCACTCCTCGCCCAGCCGCCGCTCGTGCGCGGCCGTGAGGTCGTGGATCTCGCGCAAACGTGTCATGTACGGCCGCGGTCCGAGCATCGCGCCGATGTAGCCCGCCGCGTCCGGGCGGAAGTTGCGCAGCCGCCGCCGCAGCGGGCGGCCCTTGAGGGGACTGCCCTCGAGCTCGCCCGCGAGTCGGTCCCGCTCCGCCTGCGAGCGCGCCGTGCCCTCGCGGACGCCCCACTCGCCCAGGATCTGCTCCCGCTGCCAGGGCTCCACGGCTAGAGCGGCTTGGTGGTCATCGCCCAGACCGCGACGACGTAGCCGGCCAGCATGATCGTGCTGATCACGCCGACCGCGCGGGCGAGGCCGCGGCCGCCGCCGGCCCGCAGCTTCCGTAGCCCGATCGCCGCGAGGACCAGCGAGACGAGGACGAGCAGCCCGCCGAGGTCGGCGACGATGTAGCCGATGTCGAGCCAGGCGTACTCGCCGGGCAGGTCGGCCTCCGCCTCCGTCCACTGTGCCCCGATCCGCATGAGCAGGTGCGCCGGGACGACCGCGATCACCATCGTCCGCAGCCCGAGGCGCGTCAGGCCCCCGGCGGTGTCGGCGAGGCGCCAGTCGAGCAGGATCGCGGTGGCGACGGCGAGCAGCGTCCCGACGAGGAGCATCGCTCCGAGCACGTGCAGGAAGAGCGGGAACGTCACGCGCCCGGCTTCCAGATCATGAGGACGAGGATCACGAGCACGGCCACGCTGTTCAGCGCCTGGAACGTGATCCCCGAGCCCCGACGGGCGACCGGATCGCGCTCGAAGGCCTTGCCGGCGCGGTCGCCGGCCCAGCCGCCGACGGCCCAGAGAACGAGGGCGGCGAGGATCCAGCCGTCCCAGAGCTCGTAGCGGTCGTGGTCGATCGCGAGCCAGACGCCGAAGACGAGCACGCCTAGCATTCCGATGCCCACCAGCGGCCCGCCGATCCGGCCGTAGCGCCGGGCCTCGTCGGGGCCGACGAGCGGCGCGGCCGGCTGGGTCGCGGCCACGAGCGCCCAGAGCGCGGTCAGGGCCGCGACGGCCACGAACGCGCTGAGCACGTGAAGGAAGAGCACCCACTCGTACACGCGCGGGCCAGCCTAACCGACGACGGCGCCGCTCCACGGCTCGAGCCGCAGACGCCCCGAGACGTGCTCGCCGTCCCGGGAGCGGTCGGTGGAGACCCGCACCACGCCCTCGACGGGGCGGACATGTGCGGGCCGCGCGGAGAGGTTGACGGCGACGGTTGCCCCGCCCCGGCGCCACGCCCAGATGCCCGGGCCGGTCGACAGCGTCTCGTACGGCGCGGCGGCGAGCTCCCGCCGCAGCCCGATCAGGTCGCGGCAGAGGCGGAGGACGGAGTCGGGGTCCTTCAGTTGGGCCGCGACGTTCCGCGATAGGTCGCCGTTGGGGAGCCAGGTCACGGCCGGCGGCCTCTCGTCCCACGGCATCGGGGTGCGGCAGCCGTCGCGCGAGGGCCGAGCACGGTCGAGGGGCGGCTCCGGCGTCGGCCCCTGTTCCAGGCCCAGCTCGTCGCCGTAGTAGAGAACCGGCGTGCCCCGCAGGGCGAGGAGCGCCAGCAGCGCGCAGCGCGCCCTTCGCTCGTCGCCGTCGCAGATCCGCGTCGGGAAGCGCACGTGGTCGTGGTTCGAGAGCGTCCACACCGGCCAGGCCGCCTCCGGCAGCGCGCGCTCGGTCAGCTCGACGATGCGCCGAAGCTCGGCGGCGCGCAGCGAGGCGTGCAGGAACGGGAAGTTGAAGGCGAGCTGAAGCTCGTCCGCGTCGGCGCCGTAGAAGGTCGCCATCTCATGGACGTCGAGCACGTACGTCTCGCCGACGAGGAGCCGCGGCGGCTCGTACTCGTCCGCGAGGCGCCGCCAGGCGCGGATCAGCTCGTGCGTGCCTGGGACGTCGGTGGGCGGAAAGCGCTGCACGCGGCCGCGTCCGGCCGCGTCGCGCAGGCGCAGGTCCTTGACCGTCCGGTGGACGACGTCGATCCGGAAGCCGGCGACTCCGCGGTCGAACCAGAAGCGGAGGATCCGCTCGAACTCCGCCCGCACGCCCGGCTCGTGCCAGTTCAGGTCCGGCATCTCCGGCAGGAAGCTGTGCAGGTACCACCGCCCCTCCCGCTCGTCCCACGCCCAGGCCGGACCGCCGAAGACCGCGCGCCAGTTGGTCGGCTCGTCCGCCCAGACGTACCAGTCCCGGTGCTCCACGCGGAACCACGGGTGCCGCTCGCTCGTGTGGTTCGGGACGAGGTCGAGGAGGACGCGGATCCCGCGGCGGACGGCCTCGGTCACGAGCCGGTCGAGGTCGGCGAGCGTCCCGAAGTCGGGATGGACGCCGTAGTAGTCGGAGACGTCGTAGCCCCAGTCCGCGTCCGGCGACGGGAAGGTCGGGTTGAGCCAGAGCGCGTCGACGCCGAGCCACTCGAGGTAGTCCAGGCGCGCGGTCAGGCCGGCCAGGTCGCCGATCCCGTCGCCGTTCGAGTCGGCGAACGAACGCACGTAGACCTGGTAGAGGACGGCGTCCCGCCACCACACGGCCGCGGAATCTAGTTGGTGCGCTGCTCGCTCTCGGCGTCGAAGAGGTGGATGTGCTCCCGGGCGACGGAAAAGGTGCGTTCCTCCCCGGCCGGGACGCGGTCGGTCACCGGCAGCTTCGCGACGACCGGCGTCTCGCGGACACGCAGGTGCGCGAGCTGCTCGTCGCCCAGGTACTCGACCACCTCGACCGAGGCCTGAAACGAGACCTCGCCGCGCCCGTCGACGCCGACGTGCTCGGGCCGGAAGCCCGCGATCAGGCCCTGGCCGCCGGCGTCCACGAGCGGCGCGGGCACGAGGTTCATCGCCGGCGAGCCGATGAAGCCGGCCACGAAGACGTTCGCAGGCCGCGTGTACAGCTCCTCCGGGGTACCGACCTGCTGGAGGACGCCGAGCTGCATGACCGCGATCCGGTCACCCATCGTCATCGCCTCGACCTGGTCGTGCGTGACGTAGAC
>JACVRU010000090.1 GCA_014534295.1 Thermoleophilia bacterium
ACGGTCTGCTTCAGCTCGGCGAAGCCGCCGAACGCCTCCGAGATCGCGTCCGCGAGCGCGCCCGAGGGCTCGCCGCCGCCGTCCGGGGACATGATCTCCCAGAAGAGGCTGTGGTTCGCGTGGCCGCCTGCGTTGTTGCGGAGGGCCGTGTCGGAGTCGGGATCGATGCCGCGCAGCACCTCCTCGACGGAGGCCTCGGCCCACCCGCCGCCCTCGAGGGCCTTGTTCGCGTTGTCGACGTACGCCTGGTGGTGCTTGTCGTGGTGGATCCGCATCGTCTGCTCGTCGACGTGCGGCTCCAGCGCGCCGTAGTCGTACGGGAGCGGGGGGACCTCGAAGGCCATCGGGACTCCTTCCGTCGCGGTGCCTCGATGTTAGACGGCGTGCGCCCCGTGCTTCTCGCGTAGGTAGCGGAGATAGGGCTCCGGGTCGATCCGCGAGCCGGTCACCCGCTCCAGGATCTCCTGCGGCGGGTGCTTGCGCGCGAGCGAGTGCAGTCGCTCGCCGAGCCACTCGCGCAGCGCGGCGAAGTCGCCCCGCTCGAAGCGCTCGTCCAGGTCGGGTACGTCCTCGCGCACCTGCTCCCAGAGCTGGACGGACATGACGTTCCCCAGCGAGTAGGTCGAGAAGTAGCCGATGTGGCCGGCGCCCCAGTGCATGTCCTGGAGCACGCCTCGGGCGTCGTCGGGCACCTCGACGCCGAGGTACTCGTCCATGCGCCGGTTCCACTCCTCGGGCAGGTCGGAGAGCTCGATGCGCCCCTCGATCAGGTCCTGCTCCAGCTCGAAGCGCAGGATGATGTGCATGTTGTACGTCACCTCGTCCGCGCGAATGCGGATCAGGGACGGGTGGACGCGGTTGACCGCCCGGAAGAAGCGCACGAGCTCGACGTCGCCGAGCTGCTCCGGGAACGTCTCCTGGAGGCGCGGGTAGAAGAACGTCCAGAAGGGCCGGCCGCGGCCGACGAGGTTCTCCCACATCCGGCTCTGGGACTCGTGCAGGCCGAGCGACGCCCCGGTTCCCGTCGGCCCGCGCATCAGCTGCGCCGGAATGTGGTTCTCGTAGAGCGCGTGCCCGTACTCGTGCATCGTCGAGAAGAGGGCATCGATGTCCGCCTCGTCGTAGTGGGTCGTGATGCGGACGTCGTCGCCGCCCGGGCCGCCGACGAACGGGTGCCGGGTGTGATCGAGGCGCCAGGTCTCCGGCCTGAGCCCGAAGAGGTTCAGCACCTCGTGGCAGACCGCCTGCTGCCGCTCGACCGGGAAGTGGCCGGTGAGGAAGGCGTCGTCGGGCTCCTCGTCGCCGAGGGCGCGGACGAACGGCAGCAGCTCGTCCTTCAGCCGCTGGAAGACGGAGCGCACCTCGGCGGTCTTCATCTCCGGCTCGAAGTCGTCGAGCAGGACGTCGTAGCGCTCGTCGAAGCCGTCGAAGCAGTCGATGTACTGCTGGCGCAGCTCGATCGCGCGCTCGAGCGCGGGGAGGAGGACTGAGAAGTTCGACTCCTCCTTCGCCTTCGCCCAGGCCTGGATCCCCTCCGAGGCGACGCGGCTGATCTCGGCGTGCAGCTTGGACGGGACCCGCACGGCCTTCTCGTAGTCGCGGCGCGTGACGCGGATCACCGCCGCGTCGTCGGAGTCGGGATCGAGCGAGTCCTCGTACGAGCGCACCTCCTCGAGCAGGCGACCGGTCTCCGGGGCGATGAAGAGCTCGTGGACGTGGCGCGTGAGCGTCGCCCGCTGGTTGGCGCGGAGGGCCGCGCCGCCCTGGGGCATCATCACCTGCTGGTCCCAGCCCACGATCGAGGCGACCTGGGACAGGTCGGCGATCTCGGCGAGCCGGCTCTTGAGCTGCTCCAACGTCTTGTTCTCCACCGAAGGTCCTTTCACTGGACTGCGACGATTGCCTCGACCTCGACGGGGATGCCCGTCGGCAGCTCGCTGACGCCGACCGCGCTACGCGCGGCGAGCCCGCGTTCCTCGCCGTAGACCTCGACGACGAGGTCCGTGAACCCGTTCACGACCGCCGGCTGCTCGGCGAAGCCCTCCGCCGAGCGGACGAAGCCGAGCACCTTCACCCAGCGCCGCACGCGGTCGAGCGCCTCGAGCTCGTCGACGATCCTCCTCAGCGCGAGCAGTGCCGTCGTCCGGGCGGCCTCGTAGCCCTCCTCCACGCTCATCGTCTCACCGATCCGCCCCTCCACCCCGACGGGCCCCAGGCCCGAGAGGTAGGCGAGGCCGTCGTGCACCAGCACCGGCCTGAGCCTCGGCGCGAACGGGAGCGAGGGGAACTCCGGCAGCTCGAGCCCGAGCTCGGCCAGCCGCTCGTCGGGAGTTGCCACGAGCGAGGACACTAGCGGCTTGCAGCGGCCCGGCCCAGTGTCCTTTGTGGTTCAATCCCTCCGAGACGCGAGCCGAGAACCCGCTCCGACTGATCGAGGAGGGCACCTTTGGGGGACGAGACCGGTTCGCTGCGCGAGAACCCGGTGCAGGAGGTGGTCGAGCAGGACGGCGCGCTGATCGTCCGGCTCGCCGGCGAGCTCGATCTCTACAACGCCGAGGTCGTGCGCGGGGCGCTGGGCGAGGCGGCCGTCAGAGCGCCGGAGCGGCTCGTCGTCGACCTCGGCGAGGTCAGCTTCCTCGACTCGACCGCGCTCGGCGTCCTCATCGAGGCGCGGGGCAAGCTCGAGAACCGCAGCGGCTTCCTGCTCGCCGCCCCGGGGCTCGAGGCACGACGCGCGTTGGAGGTGTCCGGCCTCGACCGGCACTTCGAGCTGCACGAGACCGTGGACGGCGCGCTCAGCGCGAGGCTCGCCTGACGGCGTCCGCGAGCTCGGCCTTCGACATCTTGCTACGCCCCTCGACGCCGAGCCGACGCGCCCGCTCGAGCAGCTCTTCCTTCGTCGCGGACGAGCCGCCGTCGCCGCCGTTGCGGCCGTTCCGCCGCGCCGCGGGCCGCCGCCGCTTGGCCTCCTCGACGCTCCGCCGCAGGGCGGCGAGCAGGTCCTCCGGCTGCTCCGCCTCCTCGTCCAGCTCCGCGACGGGGACGCGCTCGCCCTTGCGCTTCGCGCGGATGATGTCGCAGAGCCGCTCCCGGTACGTGTCCTCGTACCGCTCCGGCTCGAACGAGCCCGCGAGCCGCTCGATCAGCTCCACCGCGGCGGAGAGCTCGCTGTCCGCGACGTCCACCTCGCCCGGCGCGTGCTCGGCCGCCGGCTGGACCTCGTCCGCGAAGTGCATGCGCTCGAGCACGATCGCGCCCTCGCGGAAGCGGAGCGCCGCGAGATGCTCGCGGTCGCGCATGACGAGCGTGGCGATCCCCGTGAGGCCGGTCCGCTCGAGCGCGCTGGCGAGCAGCGCGTAGGGCCGCTCCGCGCCGGCCTGAGGAGCCAGGTGGTACGAGTTCTCGAAGTACGCGGGGTCGATCTCCTCCTGCGGGACGAAGTCGCTGATCCGGATCGTGCGTCCGCCCTCGTCGGCCGCGCGCGCGGCCTCGAAGTCCTCGTCCGTCATGTAGACCCATTCGCCCGGCTCGAGCTCGAACGCCTTGACGATCTCCTCGTCGGGGACGGGCCGGTCCTCGGCCTTGCAGACCTTCTGGTAGCCGATCGGGCTCCCGTCGGGCTCGTGCACGTAGTTGAAGTGGAGCTTGTGCTCGCGGACGGCGCTGAACATCCGCACGGGCACGTTCACGAGGCCGAACGAGATCGCGCCCGTCCAGAGGGGGCGGGGCACTAAGGCTCCTCCCGGTCACGCGCCCGCCGCTCCTCGACCGACTCGCCCTCCTGCGGCGCGCCGCCCGGGCCGGCCATGACGGTGCCTTCCTCTTCGACGAGCTCGCGCGGGTCAGCGTGCCGGTACTCGTCCGACTGGACACCGCCGCGGGGATCGCCCGGTCGGTCGAGCGCGTGCGGGTCCCCTTCCTGCCTGGCTGCGGTCTGCTCGTCGTCGGCCATGCCGGTCCTCTCGCCCCGGGGCCGCGACCCGAAACCTTTAGGTTTGGCCCGTGGCGCGGAGATCCCTCGCGGCCTGGGCGCGCAGGCACAGGCGGCCGCTCCTGGCGGGGCTCGCCGCACTCGTGCTCGCCGTCGGCACGGCGGCGTTGATCGGGAAGGCCGCCGGCTATGCCCGGGTCCTCGACAGCCTGCGGGGCGCGGACCTGCACTGGCTGCCTCTGCTCGCCGCGGGCCAGGTGGCCGCCTACGTGGGCTACATCATGGCCTACCGGGCCACCGCCCGGGTGGACGGAGGGCCGAGACTGTCCTTTCCGCTCACGACCTGGATCGTCGGCGCGAGCTTCGGGGCCTACGCGGTGGCCAACGCGGTCGGTGCGCTCGGTGTCGACTACTGGGCTCTGCGCCAGACGGGAGCCGACCACCACGCCGCGTTCACGCGCGTCGTCGCCTTCAAGACGCTCGAGTGGGCCGTCTTCGGCCTGGTCGTGGCCGGACTGGGAGCGGCAGTGCTCGTCGGCGCCGCAGAGGAGGTCGCCAGCGAGGTCGCCCTCGCCTGGCTCGTCGCGGTGCCCGTCTGCTTCGTGGCGGGCTATCTGGCCTCTTCCCGGGAGCGCCTCGGCCGGCTCCGCGCGGGGGCGAAGGGGCGCGTGCGGCGGCTGGTCGCGGACACGATCTCCTCGGTCGCGATCGTGCGCACGATCCTCGGCCGGCCCCTTCGCCATGCCGAGGCGGTCGCCGGGGCGGCGCTCTACTGGGTGGGCGACATCGTCACGCTCTGGGCCGGCCTGCGGGCCTTCGACGTCCACATCGGCCTGTTCGCGCTGGTGCTCGGCTACGCGACCGGGTACGCGGCGACGATGCTCCCGCTCCCCGCCGGCGGCGTGGGCGGCGTGGACGCGGCCATGACGTACGCCCTGACGCTCGTCGGCGTTTCCCTCGGCCCGGCGCTGCTGGGCGTGTTCGCCTACCGCTTCTTCAACTTCTGGTTGCCGTTCGTTCCAGGCCTGGTCGCCGGCGCCACCGTGCACGCCGCGTACGTCCGCCTCCCCGACGTACCGCACCCTGCCGCGGGCCGGCCGGCCTAGCGGCGCAGCCCGAGCCCGAGGAGGCCGAGCGCCGCGCCGGCCACGGCGTCGAGGACGAAGTGGTTGGCCGTCGTGAAGACGACGAAGGCGACCGCACCCGGGTAGGCGAGCGCCGCGGCGCGCACCGCCGGGCTCCTCGAGTCGGCCAGCACGGCCGCGCTGGTCACGACCGCGAAGGCCATGTGCAGCGAGGGGAAGGCGGCGATCGGGTTGTAGAGCATCACGACGGGCCCGGACTCGAGGTCGAGGCCGCCGTCGCGGATCGTGTCGACCATGTGGTCGAGCTTCCGAGGCGGGTCGCAGGGGAACAGATAGAAGACGGCGGCCGGGGCCGCGATCGAGAACAGGCCCGCGGTCCGGATCCGGTGGTAGTCGGGGTGCCGGCGGAGGAAGAGGCGCAGCACCGAGCCGACGGTGAACATGACGTTCGGCAGCACGTATCCGGCCGAGAGGGCCCGGAGCAGCCGCGGCCGGTCGAGGAGCAGCGCCTGGAGCTCCGGCTCGACGTGGACGCCCAGCCGCCGCTCGAGCGCCTCGAGCCGCCCGGCGTTCCGAGCGGCCCGAGCGCGGCCGCGCGGGTTGTCGACCGCGGCACGCACGGCGAGGTAGATCCCGTAGGCGCCGAGCGCGAGCGCGACCTCGCGCCGTCCCGAGAACCGCTTCAGCGCAGCACCTCTTCGTACAGCGCGACGATCTCCTCGCCGACGCGCGACCAGTCGAAGCGCTCGGCCTCCCGCCGCCCCTCCTCGCCGAGCCGGGCCCGCAGCTCCGCGTCGGACAGGAGCTCGGCGAGGGCGCCGGCGAGCGCCGCCTCGTCGCCGGGCGGCACGAGACGGCCGGCGGAGGGAGGCAGCACGGCCGCGTAGCCGGGGAGGTCGCTGGCGACCACGGGCACGCCGGCAGCCATCCCCTCGAGGACGACGACCCCGAAGCTCTCGCCGCCCAGCGACGGGACGCACAGCACGTCGGCCTCCGCGATCAGGCGGATCCGCTCCTCGTCGGACACCCGGCCGTGGATGCGGACGCCGGCCCGTGGCCGCACGTCGCCCGGGCGGACGCCGACGAGCTCGAGCACCGGCCTCCCCGGCAGCCGCTCGAAGGCCCGCAGGAGCACCGGGAGGCCCTTCCGCGGCTCGTCGCGTCCTACGAACAGGATCCGCGGGTCGCGGCCGCCGTCGCGGACGGTGCGGTACGCCTCGACGTCGATCGCGTTCGGGATCACGCGGTACCGCCCCGGGAGGACGCGCTCGGCGAAGCGACGAGCCTCCTCCGAGACGGCCACGCGCGCGTCGAGGCGCCGCCCGGCCGAGCGCACCACCGGCTGGAAGACCCGGTACCAGAGTGCGCTCCGCGCAGTCATGTGGAAGGTCCCGACGACCGGGCACTCCGCCGCGAGCACGGCCGTCAGCCCCGCCGCCGGGAGCATCGGCTCGTGCACGTGCACGACGTCGTGGCCTCCGTCGCGAACGGCCCGCCGGGTGCGCGCGACGGCCGCTGGCGTGAGCGTCACGCGCGTCACCGTCCCCTGCCAGCGGAAGCCGAGCGAGCGGCCCAGCGGCACGAAGCCCGGCTCGTCCACGGGCCGATCGGCCGGCGCCAGGACGTCCACACGGGCCCCGCGCGAGCGCAGATGCGCGGCCAGCCCGGCCACGTGCGTCTGCACGCCGCCCGGCGTCGTCCACGCGTACGGACACACGAGGGCGACTCGCACGATGCTCTATATTCACCGTTCGACCGCGGAGGGCTATGAAGCACCTGTTCGAGAACCACGATCTCGCGACCGCCGGCCCCGGGGAGTTCATCGACGTGACGGAGGACGTTCTCTCCGCCGTCGAGCGCAGCGGCGTCAGCAACGGCCAGGCGCTCGTCTACTCGCCGCACACGACCTGCACCGTCCTGATCCAGGAGCGGGAGAGCGGCTTCTTCGAGGACTTCCACGAGGCGCTGGGCCGGCTCGCGGACGAGGCGACGTACTACCGCCACGACGACCTCTCGATCCGCACGGAGGGCCTCGACGACGACGAGCTCCATCCCAACGGCTGGTCGCACGTCCAGGCGGGCCTGCTCGGCTCGGCGTCGCAGACGATCCCGATCGTGGACGGCCAGCTCCTCCTCGGCCGCTGGCAGAAGGTCTTCTTCTGCGAGCTCGACCGGGCGCGCGCTCGCAAGGTCTTCATCCAGATCACGGGGGAGTAGCCGTTGTCCGCGACGGTGCCCCGAACGCTCGGGCGCGCGGATGAGGTGCTGGCGAAGGCCGGCCGGGAGAACTTCCCGGTGGCTCTGTTCGTGTTGCCCCGGAGCACGCGGCGCCGCCTCCGCGACGTCTACGGCTTCGCGCGCCTCGTCGACGACGCGGGCGACCTGGCCGAGGGCGACCGCGAGGCGCTGCTCGACTGGATCGAGGCCGACCTCGAGCGCGGCGAGCACCCGCTGGTCGCCCGTGTTCGCGACCTCCCGCGCGGCCCACTGCTGCGGCTGATCGAGGCGAACCGGCAGGACCAGCGCGTCTCCCGCTACCGCACCTTCGAGGAGCTCGTCGCCTATTGCCA
>JACVRU010000055.1 GCA_014534295.1 Thermoleophilia bacterium
AGCGCGTCGAAGACGCGGTCGTCGACGAAGCGCGCGTAGGGCTCGGGCCGCAGCCTCATCCGCGAGCCCGGCGGGTGCGGCTCGCCCCGCCGGTACTTGCCGGTCAGCCAGCCGCCCGCGAGCGGGCCGAACGGCGTATAGCCCAGGCCTTCGCCTGCGCAGAACGCCAGCACCTCCTCGTCCTGCTCGAGCAGAGAGTGCGAGTTCTGCACCCACTGGAAGCCGCGGGCGCGCCGGAGGAAGGGGACGTCCACGTTGGACGCGCCGACGGCGCCGACGAGCCCTTCCGCCGCGAGCTCCCGCAGCGCGCCGAGCGTGTCCGCCACGGGCGTCTCGGGATCCGGCTCGTGGATCAGGTAGAGGTCGACCCGTTCGAGGCCGAGCCGCTGGAGGGAGCCTGCGAGCTCGCGCCGGATGCGGTCCGGGGCCAGGCCCCGGTCGGCGGGGTCGCCGGTGACGGAGTGGAAGACCTTCGTCGCGAGCACCGGCTCGCGGCCGCGCTCGGCCGCCCACTCCCCGATCCACCGCTCGCTACGGCCCCGCCGTAGGACGCCGCCGTGTCGAAGAGGCGGATCCCGAGGTCCCACGCGGCGTCCATGAGGGCGAAGGCCTCCTCTCGGCCCTCGCCTCGCCCGAAGAAGGCCGGCGCCGAGCCGATGCCGCCGAAGTTGCCGCAGCCGAGCGCGACGCGCGTGACCTCGATGCCGGTGCTTCCGAGCGCTCTGACGTCCACGGGAGGACGCTACCCTGTGCCCTCCACGGAGAGGTGTCCGAGTGGCCTAAGGAGCGCGACTGGAAATCGCGTACCCGCCGAAAAGCGGGTCGCGGGTTCAAATCCCGCCCTCTCCGCTTCCCCTGTCGCTTTCGCTATCCGCCCGCGGTCAGCGCCTGGTTGAGCGCGGCGAGCGTGGCCGGGCCCGCGACCCCGTCGGCGTCGAGGCCCGAGTCCGCCTGGAATTGCCTGACCGCCTCGGCCGTTCCGGGGCCGTAGACGCCGTCGGGGGTGCCGACGTCGTAGCCGAGCTGCGCGAGCCCCTGCTGGAGGAGCGTGACGCTCTGGCCCTCGTCGCCGGAGGTCAGGGTCGCGTCGGTGGGGACGGTGATCGGGGGCTGCGCGGTTTCGGTCGTCTGCGTCTCTCCGGTGCCCGTCGGCGCGGTGGCCGTCGCCCCCGTCGTGGCGGTCGGGGTGCCCGCGGGCTCCTCGTCGTCCCCGCCGACCACGCGCGCGATACCGATCCCGGCGAGGATCAGCGCGACCACGACCGCGCCCGCCGCGATCAGCGGCCGCCGGTCGGTCGGGCCGCCGTCGTATTCGGGCTCCTCCTCGAGCCACGTCTCCGCCTCCGGGTCGCGAAACGCGCCGGAGGGCTCCCTGCCGGGCTCCTCGAACCAATCCTCCGCGAAATCGTCACGGTCGTCGCCGCCGGTCGACACGGCGACAAACCTACAGCGTCACGCGGATGACCGGGGGCTCCCCGCCCCCGCGCGCTCTCCGGGCCGATGCCCGCCCCGGACGGTATTTTTGACTGCGTGGCGACTGCGACCCGTGCCCAGTTGACAGGTGTTCTTGCGGACCGCCGGCTTGCCCCGCCGTGGAGCCCGATACAGCGAGCGACACAGCGAGCGTGACCGCGGTGCGCGATCCGTCCGCAGAGTCGCCGACCCCGCACCGCGCGACCGTCCTGGTCGTCGACGACGACCTGCTGGTCCGCGGGGTCGTCTCGGAGATGCTCGCCTCCCTCGGGCACGAGGTGATGGTCGCGGAAGCGCCCGACGAGGCGCTCGCCGCCATGCGGGACTCGCGCCCGGTCGATCTCCTCCTCACCGACGTCGTGCTGCCGGGCGAGAACGGGCCGGAGTTCGCCGCGCGCTGCCGGGCGCTCCGGCCCGGCCTGCGCGTGCTCTTCATGTCGGGATACGTCGATCGTGCGATCGTGGAGCGCCAGGTGCTCGAGCGGGGAGAGAGCTTCATCCAGAAGCCGTTCTCGCGCGAAGAGCTGGCGTTCAAGCTCCGGGAAGCGCTCGAGCGCCGCTGACCCCTTGCGGCGCTCGCCGAGCAGTGTCCGCCGGCCGTCAGCGGAGGGGGAGGGATTTGAACCCTCGAGGGGCTTGCACCCCTAACGGTTTTCGAGACCGCCCCGTTCGGCCGCTCCGGCACCCCTCCGAGGCGGAGAAGGAGGGATTCGAACCCTCGATGGAGCCATTCAGCCCCATAACGCCTTAGCAGGGCGCCGCCTTCAGCCACTCGGCCACTTCTCCGCGTCCGCGCATGGTAGCCGCTCCGGGTCCACGAAAAAGCCCGCCGCAGTGCCGCAGACGGGCTTTTCCAGCCGGATATCGAGGGGGGAGAACCGGCTGCCTCAACTATGCCACGTCGAGGGGCATCCGCATGCCTCGAATGGGGGATTCTTAGAAATCTCCTAGTCGTGCACGCGGGCGATCAGCTCGCTCCGCCTCACCACGCGCACCGGGGAGCCCGAGAGCCGAACCTCGAACCCGGAGTCCTTGGGGAACAGCACCTTGTCGCCGACCTCGATCCCGTCTGCCTCCGCGCCCGCGGCCGTGACGATGCCGGTGCGGCAGCCGGCGTCGGCGCCGGCGGGGATGATCAGGCCGCTCCGCGTCCACGTCTCCGAGTCGGCGGCCTCGATGACGACGTACTCGTCGAGGGGCTCCAGGGAGACCGTCAGGTGCTGCTCGCGCTGCCGCTCGGCCATCCGCCTCAGGATACTGCCGGAATGGATGTCAGGATCTCGAATCCGGACAAGGTCTTCTTCCCGCGGCGCGGGCTGACGAAGGGCGACCTGGTCGGCTACTACGTCGACCTCGCTCCGCAGATCCTCCATCACGTCCAGCGCCGCCCGATGCAGATGCTCCGGTACCCGGACGGCGTCGATGGCTTCAGCTTCTACCAGAAGCGGATCCCGCCCAATCACCCGGACTTCGTCGAGACCGTCCACGTCGTCTTCCCGTCGGCGAACGAGATCGACTTCGCGGTCGCCAACAACGAGCGCGCGCTCGCCTGGGTCGTGAACCTCGGGTGCATCGACCTGCACACGTGGCACTCGCGGGTGACCGACGTCGAGCGGCCCGACTACCTGCTGATCGACCTCGACCCGAGCGAGGGCAACCCCTGGAGCCACGTCCAGAAGATCGCGCTCGTCGTGAAGGAGGTGCTCGACGAGCTCGGGCTGGCGAGCTACCCGAAGACGTCGGGCTCGACCGGCCTCCACATCCTCGCCCCGATCAAGCCGGAGCTCCGGTTTCCCTGGGTGCGCGACTTCGCGCGCGAGGTGGCCAAGGAGGTCGAACGCCGGATCGACGACCAGTCCGTCGCGACGACCCGCTGGAAGGTCGCGGAGCGCGTCGGCGTCTTCGTCGACTACGGCCAGAACGCCCGCGACCGGACGATCGCGTGCGCCTACTCGATCCGGCCGACGCCCGATGCGCGCGCCTCCGCGCCGCTCCGCTGGGAGGAGGTCGCGGATGTCGACCCGGCCGTGTTCACGCTCACGTCGATGCGCGAGCGGCTCGACGCGGTGGGTGACCTCACCGCCGGGATGTGGCGGCGGAAGGCGAGCCTGCTGACGCGGTTCGAGCAGCTCGGGCTGGAGGCGCCGACGACCGACGAGCATCCCCGCGACAGGTTCGCCGGTCGCGGGCGCGGCGCGTGGTCTTCGAAGACCGGGCGCTCACGCAGCGCCGAGTAGCTCGCCGACAGTCGGGTCGCCCTTGCGGCGCGGGGGGCGCACCTCGCGCCACGTGCACTGCGCGGGGTCCTTGTCGGGACGGAATCGGAGCAGCCGCGTCCCGTGCCGGAAGCGGCGGCGCTCGAGCTTGTCGAAGCGGATCTCGGCGACGAGCTCGGGTCGCAGGGCCGACTGCTCGAGCTCGGGGTTGCCCCAGCGGTTCGGCTCCGAGAAACGGCGGTCGGGCGCGTCTTCCAGGAGCGGCTCGACGAGGGCGCGGATCTCGTCGTGGCGCCTGCGCGGCACTGCGGCCGAGCCGACGTACTGGAGCTCGTCCCTCTCGTACAGGCCGAGGAGGAGCGTCGCGAGCGTCCCGTCGGCCTTCCAGCGGACACCGACCACGACGCAGTCCGCCGTCCGGTGGTGCTTCGCCTTGACGACGCCGTCGCGCGAGCCGGGGAGATACGGGAGCTCGAGCCGCTTCGCGACCACGCCGTCGAGGCCGGCCTGCTCGAGCCGCTCCAGCCACCGCTGGGCCTGGTCGCGGTCGCGAGTCGTCGGCGAGAGCGTGAAGCCCCTCGCGCGGCGCTCGAGCTCCTGCCGGCGGCGCTCGAGCGGCAGCTCGTGCAGCGGCTTCGCGTTCCAGAGCAGGATGTCGAAGGCGACGTAGCGAGCCGGTATCTCGGCGGACAGCTTGCGAACGCGGCTCTCGGCCGGATGGAGCCGCATCTGCATCGCGTCGAAGTCGAGGGCGCCGTTTCGTTCGATGACTATCTCGCCGTCGAGGGCGGAGTGGGGCGGGAGCAGGTCGCCGAGCTCGGCCAGCTCGGGGAAGTAGCGGAGCAGCGGGCGGCCGTTGCGGCTCCAGAGCGCGAGCTCGCCGCCGTCGTTTTCGAGCACCCCGCGGAACCCGTCCCACTTCGGCTCGTACTGCCAGCCGTCAGGCTGTGGCAGCTCCGCGACGAGCTCGGCCTCCATCGGGGGGAACGGGACGTTTGCGCCGGGCACCGCCCGGCTAGCGTACTGCCCGTGACCGAGCTGGACGGCGAGTGGGAGGTCGTGCCGCTGCCCGGCGTCCGGAAGCGGATCCGGGGCGACCGCGGCTGGACGTCCATCGGCCGGCTGCCGGGGGCGCCCTTCGACGTCCGCGGGCTGGAGCTCCACTACCGCTTCCCGTTCCGGGGCCTCGTCGACGTGCTCGAGCCCGACGGGGAAGGCTACCGCGGCCGAGCGAAGATCTTCGGGCGTGACGTCGGCGGCTTCCGGCTGCGGCGCGCTCGCTAGTGGAGCCAGGGCGCGAGGAAGCGTTCGATGTCGCGGCAGCCGCGGGGCTTCTCCAGCCGGGCCTGGATCTGCTTGTTCTCGACGACGACGAGCGTCGGCAGCGTCTCGATGTGGAACCGCTCGACGAGGTCCGGGCGCTCGAGCTCGTCCACGCGGTAGAGGCGGAAGGTGCCGTGGTTCTTGCGCCGCTGCAGCACCTGGGCGAGGAAGCCCTCGGCGCGGCGGCACTGACCCGACACGGACGAGTGGAAGAAGACAAGACCCGGCTTGGACGGATGAACTGCGACCGCCATGTGCACCTCCCTGGGCGACGGCTGACTTGGCCAGGGCGGGGGACTGGGCCCTTGTTGACTCGCGAATCAGTACCCGTTTTCGCTCGGGTCCTAACGCCCGCTAACGTGCGCGGCACGTGAGGCGAGTGGTCGTCACCGGGCTGGGGGCCGTCACGCCCGTCGGCAACGACGCGCCGTCGACCTGGCGCGCGGCGGTCTCAGGCGAGAGCGGGATCGACTTCATCCGCTCCTTCGACGCGAGCGACTTCGCGGTCAAGGTGGCGGCCGAGGTGAAGGACTTCGACCCGGGCAGCGCCGCGTCGCCGAAGGAGGTGCGGAAGCTCGACCGGTACGTGCTGCTGTCGATGGCGGCCGCCCGGGAGGCCGTAGAGGACGCCGCGCTGCGCGACTTCGATCCGGCTCGCGTCGGCATCGTCTTCGGGTCGGCGATCGGCGGTTTCATCGGGATGATGGAGCAGCACGACCTCTTCCTCGAGCGGGGCGCCGACCGGGTCTCGCCGAGCTTCATCCCGGCGGTGCTCGTCGACGCCGCGAGCGGCCAGCTGGCGATCTCGCTCGGCATCCGCGGCCCGAACTACGCCGTCGTCTCCGCGTGCGCGACCGGGTCGCACGCGGTCGGCGAGGGCGCGGAGCTGATCAAGCGCGGCGACGTCGACGCCGTGCTGGCGGGCGGCGCGGAGGCGTGCCTCCACCCGCTCATCCTCGCCGGCTTCTCGGCGATGCGGGGCCTGGCCGTGGAGGACGAGCACCCGCCGCGAGCCTCACGGCCGTTCGACGCTACCCGGGCGGGCTTCGTGATGGGCGAGGGGGCGTGCGTGCTCGTCCTGGAGGAGTACGAGCGGGCGAGAGAGAGGGGCGCCCAGGTCTACGCCGAGGTGCTCGGCTACGGGGCCTCCAACGACGCGCACCACATGGCGCAGCCCGATCCGGCGTCGGTGGGCGTGGTCGAGATGATGCGGGCGGCGCTCGCGCGCGCGGGCGTCCGCCCCGAGGACGTGGACTACGTCAACGCGCACGGCACCTCGACGCCGCTCGGCGACGCGGCCGAGACGAAGGCGATCAAGGAGGTCTTCGGCGACCACGCGTACGAGCTCGCGGTCTCGTCGACGAAGTCGGTGATGGGCCACTGCTTCGGGGCCGCCGGGGCGATCGAGGCGATGATGTGCATCCTCGCGATCCGCGACGGCGTGCTGCCGCCGACGATCAACTACGTCAACCCGGATCCCGAGTGCGATCTCGACTACGTCCCGAACGAGGCGCGGCAGGCGGACGTCCGCGTCGCCCTATCGAACGCCATGGGTCTCGGCGGCCACAACGGCTGCGTGCTAGTCGGACGGGTCGACGGCCCCGGGTCGTAGCTCCGCCAGCGAGTCGACGACGACGTCGGCCTCGGCGAGCGCCTCCTCGCCCGGCGGGAAGGAGGCGTTCGGGATCGCGACGACGCGCATGCCGGCCGCCTTCGCGCTGCGGATGCCGCTGTGCGAGTCCTCGACGGCGGCGCACCGGGACGGCTCGGCTGCGACCCGGCGCGCCGCCTCCAAATAGACGTCCGGCGCGGGCTTCCCGCGCGCGACCTCCTCCGAGGAGACCGTGGCCACGAAGAACGGCGCGAGCCCGGAGAGGTCGAGCACCGCGTCGATGAGCGGGCGGTTCGAGGAGGAGGCAAGCCCGAGCGGCCAGCGCCCCGCGAGTCGCTCGACCGCCGCCCGCGCCCCTTCGATCAGCGGCAGGCGCTCGCGGTAGCGCGCCTCCATCCTGCGGACCACCTCCGCCGAGATCCGCTCCGGCGGCTCGGGCACCCCGAGCTCCTCGTTCATGAACCGCGACCACTCGAGGGAGCTCATCCCCATCATCGCCCGCTGGGCCTCGGCGTCGTACCGGCCGCCGCGCTCACGGGCGAACTGCTCGCGTACCTCGTCCCAGAGTTCCTCGGTCTGGACCAGCACGCCGTCCAGGTCGAACACGACGGCGTCGATCCTCAAGCGGGCCGGTACTCCCCGCCGACGTAGACGAGCGCCGGCGCGTCGCGGCCGAGCTCGATCGAGAGCACCTCCGCGACGAAGACCGTGTGGTCGCCCGCCTCGTACTCGCCGACGACGCCGCACTCCAGCCAGGCGACAGCGCCGTCGACGAGCGGCTCCGGCACCCGGGACTCCCGCAGCGCGATCCCCTCCCAGAGCGCAATCGGCGGCACGCTGCGAGCGAAGTGCTGGGCGACGGCGGCTTGGTCGCCGGCGAGCAGGCTGGCGCCGAAGCGGCCGGCCTCCCTGAGCGGGGTGTGCGACTGCGACGCATGGCCGATCGAGACGCCGACGAGCGCGGGCTCGAGGGAGAGCGACACGAGCGAGCCCACGGTGAGCGCGTACTTCAGATTGCCCGCGTCGACCGTCACGACCGCCACCGGGGCAGCCGCGCGCCGCATCGCCTGCCTCAGCTCCTCGCCCGGGACCGGCACGGGGAGGATGCTAGAGGGCAGGCGCCTCCCGGCAGCCCTCGAGGTCGGCGTCGAGCTCCGCCCCCAGCAGGAGCGCGAGCGAGGAGAGCCAGAGCCAGGTCAGCAGCACGATCACCGCGGCGAGCGAGCCCCAGGCCTTGTTGTAGGAGCCGAACATGCTCACGTAGACGGCGAAGCCGGCCGAGCCCGCCAGCCAGATGACGACCGCCAGCACCGAGCCGGCCGTGATCGGCCTGAAGCGCATCGCGCTGCGGTTCGGGCCCAGCCAGTAGATCAGTCCGAACGCGACCAGCAGCCCGCCGATCAGGATCGGCCACTGCGCGAGCCACCAAACCCAGCCGAGGCCGCTCCACTCCGAGAGGTACGGCCCGAGCACGAGCAGCCCGAAGACGAGGGCGAAGGCCGCGAGCACGAGCACGACGAGTGTGACGCCGATCGCGCGCTGCTTGACGAAGCCGCGGCCCTCGAGCTCCCCGAAGATCCGGTTCAGCGCTCGGATGACGGCGCCCATCGTCCCGCTGACGGTCCACGCGGCAACGAGGAAGCCGACGACGATCATCGCGAGCCCGCCGTCCCGGTTCTCGATCACGCGCGTCAGCGAGTCCTCGAGGAGGGTGAGCGCCTCGGCGGGGACGACGTCCTCGAGCTTCCGCATCAGCGTCGCGATCGTGTCAGGCTCGGCGAAGAGGCTGAAGAACCCGACGGCGACGAGGAGCAGCGACGGCAGCGAGAGGAAGGAGTAGTAGGTGATGGCGGCGGCCGAGTCGCCGACGTCGTCCTCCATGAACGCACGCTTGATGGCGCGCTTGAGGGCGTGGACGTACCGCATCCCCCGAACGTGCCCTCGAGCCGGATGGAAGTAACCGGCACGGTTCGGGCGTAGGAAGAATGATGCGGCGTGCCCCCGACCCCGAGCTCATCGCCCTCGCCAGGAAGGGCTCGGGGAAGGCGGCCGCCGTACTCTTCGACCGCTACTGGCCGACGGCCTGGGCGGCTGCGTACGCGGTCACGGCCGACCGGACGCTCGCCGACGACGCTGCGCAGGACGCGTTCCAGCGCGCGTTCGGGGCGCTGCACCGGTACGACCCCACGCGCCCGTTCGGCCCGTGGCTGAAGCGGATCGCCGTCAACCGCGCGATCGACCAGCTGCGGAGCGCGCGCCGCCGGGAGCGGGCGGAGCTCCACTCCTGGTCGGTCGGCGAGCAGGCGGGCGAGGACGTGAGGCTCTGGGCGGTCGCCGACGCGGTGTCCGCACTGGCCGAGGGCAAGCGGCTCGTCGTCGTTCTCCACTACTGGCTCGACCTGCCGCTCGAGGAGGTGGCCGGCGCGCTCGGCCTCCCGGTCGGCACGGTCGCCTCGCGGCTCAACCGCGCGCTCGGCGAGCTCCGCGTCGCGCTCGGGGAGGAGGAGCATGTCCTCTGACCTCGAGCGGCTCCTGCGGGAGGCCGGCCGGCGCCTGCCCGAGCCGGACCCGGGCGTCACGAGCCGGGCGCGGACGCTGGCGCTGCGCGCGGTCCGGCGCCGCAGTCTGCGCCGGCCCGCCGCGCTCCTCCTCGCCGCCGCGCTCGTCGGCGCGGGCGTCGGGATCGGGGCGCTGATCGCCCCCAGCGGCACCGCCGCGCCCGGCGTGGTCGGCCTCGGCTTCCTGCCCGAGCGCGGGTGGAGCGTGCTCCAGAACGGCGGCGACGGCACACCCGTCCGGCCGGCGATCGCAATCGCGGCGAACGTCGAGCTCAGCCCCGACGACGACCCCGACGGGCTGCCGCTCTCCACTCTCGAGACGCTTGCGCCGGAGGGGGTCGTGATCGTCGCCAGCTTCATCGCGCGCGGCGAGCAGGAGTACTACGACCGCCTCTTCCCCGAGACGAGCCTGCCGCTCCGGGCCGGCCACGCGAGCCGCGGGATCGAGTTCGGCGCCGACGTGCGCCCCGGCCGGCCGCTCGGCCAGTACCAGCTCCGGGCGAGCGTGAACGGCCACAACGTCGACGTCAACTTCTACTTCGGCAGCGACGCGCCGACGGCGGCGATGCTCGCGGACGCGCAGCGCCAGCTCGACCTGATGGTCGTTCGGCCCGCGCCCGTTCGGTACCGCCCAACCACCGAGGCCGCCGAGGAGATCGTCGACCGCACGTACGCCTGCACCAACACCGAGAAGGCGGGCGTCCGCAAGATCGCGATCATTGGGACGCGCGGGTTCCGCCAGGGCGCGACGTGGAAATGGCCGGCCTCCGTCGAGATCCTCAACGACGGCGGGCCGATCACGAAGCTGGCTCGGGTGACGCTCCCCAACGGCGTCTCGTACGCGCCGTCCGTCGACACCAACTGGGGCTTCAAGGCCGCCGCAGCCGCAGGCTCGGCGACCGACGGCGCGGTCGCGCTCTGGTCGAAGTGGGCGCGGGCTTGCGCGGTCACGAGCGTGCAGGTGCCGCTGTCGACCCGCGGACTGATCGGGAGCGCGTCCGACTACTTCGGCGACAGCTTCGTCTGCCGCGACGTGCCGCGGCGCGTCTACGTGCGCGTGCGGGGCGTGTACCGGTCGCAGCCCGAGGCGTTCCGCCCCGACGCCAAGACCGGGTATCTGCACGCCTCGGGCGTCGTCTCCGAGGGCGCCGTCGCGGTTCGGCTCGAGTCGGGCCGCCCGCTGCTGCTCGGCACGGTCGCCGCGAGCGGGAAGGCGGAGATCTTCAAAGCGAGGACGTGCGGGCGACCTTGAGCCGTGCGCTTCGCTCAGCCGCAGCCGGCGGCGACCCAGAGCTTCGTGCGGCCGGCGGAGTCGATCGTCCCGTAGGCGACCGGCTTCCCGGTCCCCTCGCTCCGGACGGCGAGTGCCGCCGTCAGGACGTTCGTCCGGACGCCGAAGAAGCGGTTGTCGATCCGGCGCCAGCTGCCGGCCTCGGCCACCGTGGCCCGGATGCGCACTACGAGGCGGCCCCGGAC
>JACVRU010000109.1 GCA_014534295.1 Thermoleophilia bacterium
CGAGCTTGCCGTCGCTCCGAGCCCGGTGCTCCATCCAGATCCGCGCGGGGTGCCGGTGGACGTGCGCGACGAAGGACTCCTCGCGGTTGTAGACCATCTTCACGGGCCGCTCGGTGTGGAGCGCGAGCAGCGCCGAGTGAATCTGCATGGACAGGTCCTCGCGGCCGCCGAAGGCGCCGCCGACGCCGGCGAGGTGGATGCGCACCTGCTCGGGCTCCAGCCCCAGGCACGGAGCGACCTGGTTCCGGTCGACGTGGAGCCACTGCGTGGCGACGTAGACGTCGACGCCGCCCTCGCCGTCCGGCACCGCCAGCCCGGACTCCGGGCCGAGGAAGGCCTGGTCCTGGATCCCGACCTCGTACTCCCCGACGACCGAGACGTCTCCGGCCGCGTCCGAGTCGCCGTGGCGGATGAGGATCGACCGGAGGACGTTCGGCCGCGGGTCCTCGCGGTAGCCGTGGCCCGCCGTCACGCCCGCCGGGTGCAGCGGCTCGGCGTCGATCGCCTGCCCGGCGTCCACGATCGGCTCGAGCGGCTCGTACTCGACGCGGATGCGCTCGGCCGCGCGGCGCGCCTGCTCGGGATGCTCGGCGGCGACGACCGCGACCGGCTCGCCGAAGTAGCGCACGCGGTCGAGGGCCAGCACGGGCTGGTCGGGGAACTCGAGCCCGTACGTCTTCGCGCCCGGCACGTCCTCGTGGGTCAGGACCGCGTGGACGCCCGCCATGCCGACCGCCTCGGAGACGTCGATCGAGAGGATCCGCGCGTGCGCGTGCGGGCTGCGCAGCGTGTGCCCCCAGAGCATCCCCGCGGCCGAGACGTCCGAGGAGTAGGCGAACTCGCCGGTGACCTTGGGGCGGCCGTCCGTCCGGCGCGCGGTCTCGCCGACCCGGCCGAGCCGGAGCGCCGGCGCCTTCGTGGGGAGCGTCGTACTCATCCGGCGGCCGACCGGACCGCGTCGAAGATCTTCTGGTAGCCGGTGCAGCGGCAGAGGTTCCCGGAGAGCGCCTCGCGGAGCTCGTCCTCCGACGGCTGGGGGCTCCGCCGGAGAAGGTCGGCGGCCGCGACCACGAGCCCCGGCGTGCAGAAGCCGCACTGCACGGCGCCCGCCGCGACGAATGCCTCCTGGATCGCGTGCAGCTCGTCGCCGTCGGCCAGCCCCTCGACCGTGACGACGTCGTGGCCGTCCGCCTGGGCGCCGAGTACGAGGCAGGCGCAGACGAGCACGCCGTCGAGGAAGACCGAGCACGAGCCGCACTCGCCCTGCTCGCAGGCGTTCTTGGAGCCCGGCAGCCCAAGCCGCTCGCGCAGGACGTAGAGGAGGCTCTCGCCCTCCCACACGTCGGCGTCGCGCCGCTCGCCGTTCACCGTCAGGGAGATCTTCACGCCGCCAGGCACCTCTCGAGCCCTCGCGCGGCGAGCACGCGCAGCGCGTGCCGGCGGTACTCGGCCGTGCCGCGCACGTCGTCGATCGGGCTCGCCGTGGCGGCGACCAGCTCCGGGAAGCCTGCCGCCGCCGCCAGAGGCGCAGTGACGAGCGTCGCCACCGGTGCGGCAGACCCGATCGCCGCCCTGATTTCCCCTCGCTCGCGATCCGCCAGGATCGCGAGCGAGACCAGTGCGATCACCATCGCGTTCCGCGGCCCGACCTTCATGAACGTCTGCGGCCGGCCGCTCGGCGCGACGTGGACGGCGACGACGAGCTCGTCCGGCTCGAGCGCGTTCCGCTTGACGCCGAGCAGGAACTCCGCCAGCGGCAGACGGCGCGCGCCGCGGACGCTCGCGACCTCCACCTCGGCGCCCTCGACGAGCAGCGGCGGCAGGGCGTCGCCCGCCGGCGAGGCCGTGCCGAGGTTCCCGCCGATCGTGCCCCGGTTCCGGATCTGCGGCGAGCCGACCGTCCGCGCGGCCTCGGCGAGCGCGGGGAGAAGGGCAGCGAGCGGCGCCGCCATCGCCTCCGTGTACGTCAGGGCCGCGCCGAGGCGCACGCCTCCGTTCTCGCGCGACCAGCCGCGCAGCTCCGCGACCTCGTTCAGGTTCAGGAGCGCTTCGGGCCGGGCGCGGTCGAAGTTCAGCTCGACCATCACGTCGGTGCCGCCCTGGATCGGGACCGCCCCGGGCGCGTCGGCCATGATCCCGAGCGCCTCGTCCAGCGTGCGCGGCGTGAGCACCTCCATGCCCCTAGCCTAATCCCGGGCGAACTCGAAACGGGTCGACCCGAGCAGGCCGTCCGGGATCACCTCGAACAGGCACTCGCGGGCGCCGGGCGGGGGAGGAACGGTCGCCTGGACGAACGCCTCGCCCGCGATGCCGTCCAGGACCTCGACGGTCGTGCGGTTCGCGCGCACCTCGACGCGCGTGCTCGCCTTCGGCAGCAAGGTCAGCTCCAGGCGCCCGGACTGGCAGTCGTAAGCCGTCAGCCGCGCCGCCTCGTGCACGTCGCCGTCGCGGCGGACGCCGTAGAGCAGCCACGAGACGCGGGCGGGCGGCTCCAGCCTCCAGAGCCCCAGGCCGACGTCCTCGTACTCGCGGATCTCGATCCCGGTGACCCGGTCGCCGCGCAGGTGGACGGGCGTCGCGGCGACGAGAAGCCGCTCCGGGACCCGCTCGCCGTCGACCGTCGTCATCGTGCCGTCGACCGCGACGCGGACGCTCCGCTGGAGCGGGAAGCCCGCCTCCGGCTCGCCCCCGGCGCGCACGTACACGCGCCGCAGCCGGTCGTTCCAGAACAGCTGGTGCCAGACGAGGTTCGGGTAGCCGCCGAGGTAGAGGTAGCCGACCGGCCCCCCCGCGACCGCGTCGATCCAGCTGCGCTCGCCGCCGAGGAGGTTGCGCTGGTCGAAGGCGATGTTCTGCTGCACCTCCCGCGTGGCGGCGAACGAGGAGAACGCGAGCAGGCCCAAGGCGAGCGCCGGCAGGAGGAAGGCGAGCCTCCGCGGGACGAGCGCGAACAGCGCCAGCGCCGCGGCCGCAGCGCCCCAGGCGATCAGCTCCATCCCCGACTCGCCGGCGTGCTCTCGCAGCCAGAGCAGCGCGATCACCGCGGGCGACTGCCAGGCCGCCTCCTGCACGATCAGGTCGCGCAGGGGCATGGCCACGAGCACGGCGAGGACACCGAGCGCGACCAGCCCCGTGGCCAGCCGGGCGCGAGGAGCCCCCCGCGCGAGCCAGACTGCGAGGCCTATGAACAGGAGCGGCGCCAGCGGCAGCAGGTAGCGGCCCGAGAGGCCGCCGCCCACGTAGACCGACGCGAAGACCCCGGTCTGGACCAGGAGCCAGAGGACGAAGGAGAGCGTCGTCGCGACGTACGCGCGCTCGGCCCGGCTGCGGACGCGGCAGACCAGCAGCGCGGTCGCGCACACGGGAAAGAGGCCCGTCGCGAGCACCAGCTCGCCGGAGTGGTCGAGCACGGAGCGGGCGACGCGTCCGGGCTCGTAGGAGGCTTCCGCCGCGGCCGCGTAGCCGCCCAGCACGCCCGAGAACGAGCCCGAGGAGGCCGTCCGCCACGCGACCCACCCGCCGGCGAGGACCGCGAGCGCGGCGAAGGCGGGCCTAAGCCGGCGCGCCGGCCGGAGGTCGCGGTCGAAGAGCGCCTGGAGCCCGACGGCCGTCACGAAGGCAAGGGGGAGCACGAGCGCCTGGAGCCGCGTGGCCACGGCGAGCGCGAGCGCGCCGACGAGCAGAGCCTGGCGGGCGTATGTGGGGCGCTCGAGCGCGGCAGCCATGGCCCAGGCGGCCAGGACGGCCACGGGATAGAAGACGACCTCGCTGAGCAGCATGCCGCTGAAGAGCAGCCCCGGCACGGCCACGGTGAGCGCGGCGGCGACGAGCGCCCACCCGTCGCCGGCGAGCCGCCGGCACCAGAGGAAGACGGGGACCGCAGCCGACGACATGACCACGGCCTGGACGACCTTGAGCGCGTCGTAGCCGGTCTCCAGCCCGGCGAGGGCGAGCGGCGCACCCGCCACGGCCGGGTAGACCACGCCGAAGAACGGCGCCTCCTCGCCGAAGAGCCTGAGCGAACCGTCCTCCCAGAGGCTCCGGCCGAGGCTGCCCCAGATCATCTCGTCCGGGACGATCCAGAGCCCCTCGATCCGCAGGCCCGCCAGCGAGCGGGCCACGACCGAGGCTCCGACCACCCCCGCCAGGACCGCCCACGAGGCCCGTCCCCGCATCAGACCGTTATATCGTCGTCCTCGTGGCCGACCTCGCCCGAAGGATCGCCGTGGCCCGGGGAGACGAGCCAGCCGACACCGTCGTCCGCGGCGGGAAGGTGCTCTGCGCCTTCACGCGGGAGTGGCTGGAGACGGACGTCGCGATCGCGGACGGGTTCGTCGCCGGCCTCGGCGACTACGAGGGCGAGGAGGTCGTGGACGCGTCGGGCCGCTGGGTCGTCCCCGGCTTCGTCGACGCGCACATGCACCTCGAGTCGTCGAAGCTGCTCGTGGACGAGTTCGCGCGGCTCGTGCTGCCGCTCGGCACGACGACGGTCGTCGCCGATCCGCACGAGCTCGCGAACGTGCTGGGCACCGACGGCGTGCACTGGCTGCACGACGCGTGCCGCGACCTGCCGCTGGACGTCTTCTTCATGGCCTCGTCCTCCGTGCCCGCGTCGCGGTTCGAGTCGCCCCGGCGGCCGCTGCTGGACGGCGACCTGGAGGCGATGCTACGCCGCCGCCGCGTGCTCGGCCTCGCCGAGATGATGAACTTCCCGGGCGTCATCGGCGGCGATCCGCACGAGCTGGTCAAGCTCGCGCTCCCGGGCGCTGCCCACGTGGACGGCCACGCGCCCGGGGTCGTCGGCAAGGCGCTCAACGCCTATGCATCCGCGGGAATCCGCTCCGACCACGAGGCGTACACGCTCGAGGAGGGCCGCGCGCGCCTACGGGCCGGGATGTGGCTGCTGATCCGGGAGGCCTCCGGTGCGCGGAACCTCCGCGACCTGATCCCTCTCGCGCGCGAGTACGGGCCCCACCGGATCGCCTTCTGCACCGACGACCGCGAGCCGGACCACATCGCCGACGACGGCCACGTGAACGCCATCGTCCGCGACGCCGTCGCACTCGGAGTGTCGGCGGAGGATGCGCTCGTGATGGCGTCGCTGAACGCGGCGGCCTGGCACGGGCTCACGGAGCTCGGCGCCATCGCGCCCGGCTACCAGGCCGACCTGCTCCTGCTCGGCGACCTCGAGCGGTTCGAGCCGGAGCTCGTGCTCAAGCGCGGCGCGCCGGTCGGGGAGATCGCGCGGCCCGAGGTACCCGATTGGGTCAAGCACACGGTCCGGGTACAGCACGTCGGCGCCGCCGACTTCGCGCTGCCGGACGTGGCAGGGCAGGCGCGGGTGATCGGCGTCGTCCCGGGCCAGATCGTGACGGACGCCCTCACGGCGGGGCCGCCGTTCCCCGACACCGAGCGCGACCTGGCCAAGATCGCCGTCATCGAGCGCCACCTCGGCACGGGGCGGATCGGCCTCGGCCTCGTGCGCGGGTTCGGCCTCCAGCGCGGCGCGCTCGCCTCGACGATCGCACACGACGCGCACAACATCGTCGTCGTCGGCGTGGACGACCACGACATGGCCCGCGCCGTCACGCGGCTGGCCGAACTCGGCGGCGGCGAGGTCGTCGTCGAGGACCGGGGCGTGCGGGCGGAGCTGCCCCTGCCGGTCGCCGGCCTCCTCTCCGACGCGCCGCTCGAGGACGTCCTCACGGCCAGCCGCGCCTGCCTCGCGGCCACGCGCCGCCTCGGCTGCGAGCTCGCGGCGCCGTTCCAGACGATGTCCTTCCTCGCCCTGTCCGTGATCCCGAGCCTGAAGATCACCGACCGCGGGCTGGTGGACGTGGACCGCTTTCAACTCGTTGAGTTGAAAGCGTGATTGCCGCTTCTTCGACGGCCGCGTCGCGACGTGCGGGAGAGCGCGGTCTTCCACACGCTGAGGACCCGGCCACACCTCGAGGGGAGGCGGCCTGACGACCGTCTACGCGAACGCGTACGTCGTCACGATGGACGACGCGGGCACCGAGCATGCGGGCGGGTGGCTCGCCGTGGACGACGAGGGCTTCGTCGAGGCCCTCGGCGGCGGGGAGCCGCCGGACGGGGACCGGGTCGACCTCGATCGTGTGGATCTGGGTGGGGCGCTCGTCACGCCCGGCCTCGTCAATACGCACCACCACATCTTCCAGAACCTGACGCGGTCGTTTGCGCCGGTCGTCAACGCCGACCTGCTGACCTGGCTGCACGTGCTCGGGCAGACGTGGGTGCGGCTCGACGAGGAGGCATCGTACGTC
>JACVRU010000031.1 GCA_014534295.1 Thermoleophilia bacterium
GAGCGCGATCGCGAGCCGCGCCTCGGTGACCGTGTCCATCGCGGCCGAGACGACCGGGATCGCGAGCTCGATCCCCGACGTGACGCGCGTGCGGGTCGAGACCTCGTTGGGGAGGACGTCCGACTCGGCGGGGACGAGGAGCACGTCGTCGAACGTGAGCCCCTCCTGTGCGAACTTGCGGTCGAGCGCCAGGAGGCGCTCGAGCTCCGCCTGGTCGACCCGCACGCCCTCCACCGGCCCAGTGTACTCGGGGTTGCCGACGGCCCCCAGAGGCGGGAAGCTAGGGCGTGGCCACCGGGGTCGAGACCCTCTACGCGAGGAGCGGCGACGTCAACATCGCGTACCAGGTGGTCGGCGAGGGGCCCCTCGACCTGGTGCTCGTCCCCGGCTGGGTGTCCCATCTGGACGTCGACTGGGAAGGCCCGGAGCTCGCGTACTTCCTCCGCAGGCTGGCGGGCTTCTCTCGCCTGATCCGGTTCGACAAGCGTGGGACGGGCCTGTCGGACCGAAACGTCGGCCTGCCCGATCTCGAGACCCGCATGGACGACGTGCGCGCGGTGATGGACGCCGTCGGGTCCGAGCGGGCAGCGCTGTACGGCTACTCGGAAGGCGGCCCGATGTGCTGCCTCTTCGCAGCGACCTACCCGGAGCGCGTCTCGGCGCTCGTCCTCTACGGCTCGTACGCGAAGCGGCGCGATCCCGACGACGACTATCCCTGGGCGGCCACGTGGGCGGAGCGGCAGGAGTACGCCGCCCAGGTGGAGCGGGAGTGGGGCGTGAACGCCGACGAGGCGCGCCTCGGGCCGACGATGGAGGAGGCGACGCGGCGCTGGTGGCTCCGGCGCGCCCGCAGCTCGGCCAGCCCCGCGGCCGCGCGCGATCTCATACTGATGAACAGCCAGATCGACATCCGTCACGTGCTCCCGACGATCGGCGTGCCGACGCTCGTCATGCACCGCCGCGGCGACGCGGACTCCCGCTGGGAGGAGGGGCGCTACCTCGCGGACGGGATCGCCGGAGCGCGGTTCGTGCTGCTGGAGGGCAGCGACCACCTCCCGTGGGCCGACGGCGACCAGGTGCTCGACGAGATCGAGGGCTTCCTGACGGGCGTCCGGCGGGGCCCCGATCCCGACCGGGTGCTCGCCACGATCCTCTTCACGGACCTCGTCGACTCCACCCGGCGCGCGGTCGAGCTCGGCGACCGGCGCTGGGCCGACCTGGTAGCGGCCCACCACGCCGCAGTCCGGGCCCGGCTCGAGTGGTTCCGCGGGGAAGAGCTCGACACGGCCGGCGACGGCTTCTTCGCGGTCTTCGACGGGCCCGCGCGCGCCGTCCGCTGCGCGCTCGCGATCCGGGACGCGGTCCGCGAGCTCGGCCTGGAGATCCGGGCGGGCGTGCACACGGGCGAGGCCGAGCGCGTCGACGGCAAGGTCGCCGGGCTCGCCGTCAACGTCGGCGCGCGCGTCGCTGCCACGGCGAAGGCCGGTGAGGTGATCGTGTCGTCGACCGTCCGGGACCTCGTCGCGGGCTCCGGGCTCGAGTTCGAGGACCGCGGCAGTCGTGAGCTCAAGGGCCTCCCCGGCGAGTGGCGGCTGTTCGCTGCGCAGAGCGCCTAGGCGCCGTCGAAGCGTCCGAGCCTGAGGAAACCGATCTCATGGCGCGTGTCGCCGTCGACGGCGAGGTCGGCCAGGATCTCCCCGACGACCGAGCAGAACTTGAAGCCGTGGCCCGAGAAGCCGCCGGCGACGACGACCTGCGGCGCGTCCGGATGGAGGTCGAGGAGGAAGTGCTCGTCGGGACTGTTCTCGAACAGGCACGTCTTCAGCGTCACCGCCGGGCCTGCTCCGTCCGGGAAGTAGCGCGCGGCGAACTCCCGCAGCACGCGCTCGTCCTCCGGCCGCGGCTCGCGGTCGAGCTCGTCCGGCGGCCCCTCTTCGCGAAGATGGTGGTAGCGGCCGAGCTTGAAGCCGGGGACCTCGAAGGTGGGGAAGCCGTAGTAGCGGTCGTCCTCGGCCACCTGGAGGTTGAAGACGGGAAAGCGCTCGGGCGCGAAGAGCTCCGGCCGGGACGGCGCCAGCCACGCGAGCACCTGGCGCTCCGCGACCACGGGCAGGCCGGCTAGGTCGCCCATCCAGGCGCCCGCGGTCAGCACGAGCCGCTCGGCCTCGTACGCGCCGTGCTCGGTGCGGACGCGAACCCCCTCCCGGTCCGGCTCCCAGCCGAGCACGCGCTCGCCGGTCCGCACCTCTGCGCCGCTCAGCCGCGCGTGGGCGGCGATGCAGCGCTCGGGGAGCAGGAAGCCGCCGTCCGGCTGGAGCACGGCCCGGTGGGACGGGTGGAGCCGGTAGGCCGGGAAGCGGCGCGCCACCTCCCCCGGCTCGAGCACCTCATGCGGGAGGCCGTGCTGCTCGCAGGAGCGGAGCGAGCCGGCGAACACGAGCCGGTCCGGCGGGCCCGCGTCGATCGAGCCGGTCACGTGGAGCAGGCGCTCGCCGGCTTCGGCCTCCAGACTGCCCCAGAGCTCGTACGCTCGCCGCAGCAGCGGCACGTAGGCCACGTGCTCGTAGTAGGCGAGCCGGATGATCCGCGTGAGCCCGTGGGAGGAACCGAGCTCGTTCGGGACCTCGAACCGCTCGAGCCCGAGCACGCGCTTCCCCCGTCGGGCGAGGTGGTAGACCGCGGCGCTGCCCATCCCGCCTACGCCTGCGACGATCGCGTCGTACCGGTCGGCGCTCAGGTGTGGACCGGCTCCAGCTCCTCGATGTGCACGTGGTTGACGAGCCGCCCGGCCTCGCGCGGATCGAGCTTGCCCGCGCCCACGGCGAGCGTCGAGGCGGTCGCGGCGGCGACCGCGAGGCGCAGCGCGTCCTCCGACGGCCGACCCTCCAGGCGGCCGGTGAGGAAGGCCGCGAGGAGCACGTCGCCGGCGCCGACCACGGACACCGGCTCCACCCGTGGGGCGGCCGCGTAGAGCCGCTCGGCCCTCCGCTGCTCGCGTAGGAGCGCGTAGCAGCCCGTCTCCTGGCTGACGAGGACGTTGCGGGCGCCGAGCTCCGCGACCGTGTCGAGGGCCATCACGAACTCGTCCTGGTCGGAGAGCTCCTGGCCGACGAGCGCCTCCGTCTCCTGCTGGTTCGGCGACACGAGGAAGGGCTCCGCCTCGACGCCCAACCGCAGCGGCTCGCCTTCAGAGTCGAGCACGCACCGGACGCCGCGCCGGTTCAGGTCGCGGATGGCCTCGCCGTAGAGTCCCGCGCCGACGCCGCGCGGGAGCGAGCCCGCGAAGACGACCGCGTCCGCGCCACGCGAGAGGTAGTGGAGCTTCTCGAGCAGGATGTCGAGCTCCTCCGGCTCGACGTGCGGGCCCCACTCGTTGATCTCCGTGTACGTGTTGCCCGTCGGGTCGACGACGGCCGTCGATGTCCGCGACTCGTCGCCGATGCGGACGAAGTCGTTGAGGATCGCCTCCGCGGTCAGCTCCTCGACGACTCGCGTCCCCGTGCCGCCGCCGGCGAGCCCCGTCGCGACGACCGGGTAGTTCAGGAGCTTCAGCGCGCGGGCGACGTTGATCCCCTTGCCCCCGGCGAGGGTGAGTCCCTGGCTCGCGCGGTGCCGGTGGCCGACCTGGAAGCTCGGGACCGTGAGTGTCCGGTCGATCGCCGCGTTCATGGTGACGGTGACGATCACCAGATCACGCCCCAGGCGTTCTCGACCGTGCGGGTCGCATACCAGCGGATCTTGCCTCCGAGACCCGGGGCCGTGCGGGACTCGGCCGCGACGAGCGGGCGCTCGCCGAGCAGCTTCCCCCGCGCGTAGAGGCGGACGACGCCGAGCCGCTGCCCGCGCTCGACGGGGAGCGAGACGGCGGCCGGCGCGACGATCTGCTCGACGAGCGGTCGGTCGATGCGGATCGACCGGCGGAACGGCGCCTCCGCGACCAGCCGTACGGGAGCGCGTCCGTAGCCGGCGGTCGCGGTCGCGTAGGTGCGGTCGTCGTCGATCGCCTCGACGACCGCGTAGCGCGACAGCGCCCAGGAGAGCAGCGCTGCGAGGTCGGCGTTGCGGCGGTCACGGGTCGGACCCCCGAGGATGGTCGCGTAGACCGTCACGCCCGGGCGGCGTGCGGCGGCCACCTGCGACCAGCCGGCGGCGGCGGTGTGCCCCGTCTTGACCCCGAACACTCCCGGGAAGCCGCCGAGGAGGTCGTTCCACGTGTGGAGCGTCCGGCCGGCTGCGGCCTCCGTCCGCAGGCGGACCGTCCGGCGCACGAACGGCTTCCGCATCGCCACCCGGGCCAGCCTGGTCACGTCCTGCGCCGTCGAGTAGTGGCCCGGCGCGTCGAGCCCGGACGGGTTGGCGAAGCGCGTGTCGGCGAGGCCGAGCGTCCGCGCCTTCTCGTTCATCAGGAACACGAAGCGGCGAACGCTGCCGCGTCCGACGTGCTCTGCGAGCGCGTTCGCGGCGTCGTTCGCGCTCTGGATCAGCGCGGCCTCGATCAGGTCCCGGACGGGGACCCGCTCTCCTGCGCGCAGGCTCACCGTCGACTCCCCGACGCGCGAGGTCCCCGGCGAGACCGTGACGAGGTCGTCCAGCTGCGCGTGGTCGAGAGTCACGAGCACGGTCATCAGCTTCGTGATGCTGGCGATCGGGACCCGCGCCGTGGCCGCGTGCGCGGCGAGCACCTCCCCGTCGGCCGCGTTGACGACGAGCCACGCACGCGCGTCGGGGCGTGGAGCGGCGCCGGCGGCGAGGGGGGCGAGAGCGAGCGCGCCGGTGATGACGGCCAGGAGGCGCTTCACCGGGCGCCAAGCCTAGCCGACCCGAATCCGCTGGCCGATGCGGAGGGCCACGGGGTCGATCCCGGGATTGAGCTCGAGCAGGCGCTCGACCGTCGTCCCGTTCTGGGACGCGATCGACTCGAGCGTGTCGCCCGCCCGCACGCGGTAGAAGCGTCCCGCCGTCGTGGCGGTCGTCTCGGTCGCGGTCGTCCCGGTGGGCGGCTCAGCCGTCTCGACCGCCGTCGTCGCCGGCGGCCGCATCGACTCTCCCTCGTCCAGCGCCGCCCGCACGGCGACTACGCCGAGCGTCGCGAGGACGAGGAACGCCAGCGGGGCTGCGACGCGGGCGCCCACGGCTACCAGCCGGCCGCAGCCCAGACCTCGCCGCGCAGCCGCGCGGCCTCGACTCCCGCGCTCGTGCGCCAGTCGCCGCCCGCGGCCCGGTACGCGTAGATCACCGAGCGGGATGCGCTGACGAGCGCGCTCGCGGGCCCGCTCGTGAACGCGCGGGCGACGTCGGCGGCCGTCGCGCCCTGGGCCCCGACGCCGGGGAGCAGCAGCACCGACTGCGGCATCAGCCGCCTGGCCTCGCCGACCGCGCGCGGGTAGGTCGCCCCGACGACCGCGCCGACGTTCGAGAGCCCGCTCTCGCCAACCGCCTCCTCGGCCCACTCGCAGACGAGCCGCGCGACGTGGTGCCAGAGCGGCTCCCCGTCCAGCAGCACGGCGTCCTGCACGTCCGCGCTGCCGGCGTTCGACGTCTTGACGATGCAGAAGACGCCCGCGCCGTCGCGCCGCGCGGCCTGGAGGAACGGGTCGAGCGAGTCGCGGCCCAGGTAGGGGTTGACCGTTATCGCGTCCGCGAGCGGGAAGTACGCGGACGCGTACGCCCGCGCCGTCGAGCCGATGTCGCCGCGCTTCGCGTCGGCGATCACGAGCAGGCCGGCGGCGCGGGCGTAGGCGCAGACGTGCTCGAACGCCCGGAAGCCGTCCGCGCCGAGCACCTCGAAGAAGGCGAGTTGAGGCTTGACGGCGACGACGCTGGGCGCGACCGCGTCGACGATCCCGCGGCAGTAGCGCTCGACGGCGTCCGCCGCCTGCTCCCGGTCGAGGTGGGCGTCCCCCCGCACCTCGACGGGGATCAGCTCCAGCCGCGGGTCGAGCCCGACGACGAGCTGGCTGCGCTTCCGCCCGACCGCCTCCGCGAGCCGGTCGGAGAACTGGGCGACGGCGACCTCGGTGGCCATCGCCGAGGACTCTAGCTCCGGCTCAGGCTGCCATCCGGCCGCGCGCCGGGAACACTTCGAGCTCGGGAGGCGGACGGCGGAGGAACGAGCCGACGAGGAGCAGCGCGTCCGCCTCCTCCTCGCCGGCCTCGAGCCGCGCCGCCGCGAGACCCGCGTCGAGCTCGAGCCGCGCGCCCGCCCCGGGTGGGAGCGTGCGGGCGGCCGCGATGCGGCCGCCCGCGACGAGGAACGCGCGCCGAAACCCCTCCTCCACGGCCGGCACGACCAGCCATGCCTCGAGGGCGCGTAGCCGGTCGAGCTCGCGCACCCGGGCGGCGACCTGCTCGAGCGCGGTGATCCGGTCGCGAAGGCGCGCGGCGTCCTCGAAGCGAAGCGACTCCGCGTGCGCCCGCAGCCTGCGACGGAGCGCCGGCAGCGCCTGCTCGGGACGGTCGAAGCCGTCGAGGGCCCGCGCCGCCAGCCGGGCCTTCGCGCGACTCGCCAGCGGGCCGAGCGGGCCCGGCTGCTCCGAGAGGACCCAGCCGGCCCCGCGGCGCCGGAGGTAGACCTGCGGCCGCTTGCCGCGCGCGTTCGCGGGCGGGCGGAGCTCCCGGATCAGGCGCAGCTCCTCGAGCGCCGCCTCGAGCTCCGAGCCGAGCACGCGCCACTCGATCTCAGCCACCGCGGCGAGGGCGGCCTCGACAGACGGCCGCTGCCGCCCGGAGCCGAAGTACGAGCGCAGCCGGGCGCGGAGGTCGCGGGCACGGCCGACGTAGAGCACGGAGCCGTGCACGTCGCGGAACAGGTAGACGCCCGGCCGCGGCGGGGCGCCGTGGACGAGCGACCGCTTCGCGTGCACGCGCCGCGCCTGCGGCGTTGCGAGGTCGACGAGCTCCGCGACCGTCCGGGCGCCCCGCTCCTGGGCGAGGCCGATCAGGGCGAGCAGGATCTCCGCGGTCGCCTCGGCGTCCGGCAGCGCGCGGTGGCACGGGCTCGTCGCGGTGCCGAAGAAGTGGGACAGCGCCACGAGCGAGCAGCGTGAGGTGCGGCCGGCGAGCAGACGCCGGGCGAGCCAGACCGTGTCGACGACCGGCGCGGCGACCCGCCGGCCGGTGAGCCGCTCGAGCTCCCGGTCGAGGAACGCGAGGTCGAAGCGCGCGTTGTGCGCGACGAGGACGGCGTCCCCGGCGAAGGCGAGGAACCGGCGGACCGCCGCGGCGGGCGGGGGGGCCCGGCGAAGCTCGGCGTCCGCCAGGCCCGTCAGCGAGGCGACGGCGGCCGGCAGCGGCTCGCCGGGGCGGACGAGCGTCTGGAACGTTTCCGCCCGCTCGAGCCGCTCGACCCGGACCGCCCCGATCTCGCAGATGCGCGAGCGCCCCGGCGAGAGCCCGGTCGTCTCGAGGTCGAGGACGACGTAGCTCGCCTCCTCCAGGAGGAGCGACGCTCCGGCGGGCGCGGCGAGGCCGACCGCCGCGCCACGCCACGCGAGCCGCGCGTCGTCGTCGACGATCTCCTGGAGCAGCGTCCGGGCGAAGCCGGCCGGCACGTGGCGCAGCGCGAACAGGTCGCGGGCGGCCTCCTCCGCCGGCACCGGGCCGCGGCGCGCCTGGACGAGCTCCACGAGCCGGTCGGCCGAGTCCAGCCGCAGCTGCATGCCGACAGGCTAGTCGAACGTGTGTTCGTGTTCAAGGCCGAGGAAAGGGCCGCGTCCTCGGCGGCCCTTTCCGACTCCCGGAGGAGGAGGGTCTCCTAGAATCCGCCTCCGCCGCCGCCGCTCTTGACGGCGCTCTTGAGGGAGCTGCCGGCGGAGAACTTCGGCACGTTCGCCGCAGGGATGTGCACCTTCTGGCTCGGGTTCCGCGGGTTCACGCCTTCGCGCGCCTTGCGATGCGCGGTCGAGAACTTCCCGAAGCCGGTGAAGGTCACGGCGTCGCCCGACTTCAGCGCGTCCGTGACCGAGTCGAGGAACGCGTCGACGGCCTTGGCCGCGTCACGCTGCGAGAGGCCGGCCTTCTGCGCGACCCGACCCACAAACTCCTGCTTCGTCACGTTTCTCTCCTCCTGTCGCTGTCGGAAATCGGTCGGGACCCTAGCACCCCGCATCCATTCCGCTCAACCATGCGGGTTTCCGGGACTTTTATCAGGTCGACAGGACGGCAGAGGCGCGAAAGAGCGGCCGGAGGCGGACGGCGTGCCGCGCGAGCAGGTCGGACCCGCCCTCCTCGCGGTCGACGACGCACACGGCGGCCCTTACCTTCAGCCCCGCCTCGCGCAGCGCCTCGACGGCCTCGAGGGCCGCCCCGCCCGAGGTGACGACGTCCTCGACGAGGCAAACGGTCTCCCCTTCCTCGAAGGCGCCCTCGAGGCGGTTGCCGGTCCCGTACGCCTTCGCGGAGCCGCGGACGATGACGAACGGCAGCCCCGAGGCGAGCGATGCGGAGGCGGCGAGCGGGACCGCACCCAGCTCGGGGCCGGCGAGCCGGACGGCGTCCGGCTCGGCTGCTCGCACCGCGTCCCCGATCCGGCCGCCGAGCTCGCCGAGCAGCTCGGGGACGGTCAGGAACAGGTACTTGTCGAGGTAGTACGGCGAGCGCTTGCCCGAGCGGAGGAGGAAGTCCCCCTCGAGCAGCGCGTGGCGGCGAATCGCCGCCAGCAGCTCGGCGTCGGTCACGCGCCGGCGCGGGCGAGGGCGAGCGCGTGGCGCGCGGCGCCGAGCATGCGCTCCGCCTGGGGCAGCCGCGGGTCCAGCGAGACCATCGAGCCGTCCTCGTAGAGGACGTCGACGCGGGGCCTGGCCCTCCGGCGGCGAGCGACGAGCGCGACCGCACCGGCGACCGCGCCGAGCGCGACGAGGCTACGCCGCCTCATCGCGCTCCTTCGGCTTCCTCGGCGCTCGCTTCTTCGGCGGCTCGGGCTTCGGCGTCTCGGCGAGCCGTCGCAGGCACGTGCGCAGGTCGTAGAGCACGAGCCCGGAGGGCGCGCCGCGACCCGTGACGGCGGCGACGAGCCGCTCCCCGTCACACACGGCGAAGAAGCTCCCCTGCCCCGTCGCGGCCTCCACGCCGACGGCGCGGTCGCCGGCCTCGCGCACGAGCTCCGCCGCGGCCCGGGCGAGAGCCCGGCCGGCCGGATCCGCCAGCGTCGACGCCTCCGCCTCTCCCTCGGGAGAGGCGATCACGGCGGCCTCGATCTGCGCCGAGAGCTCGGTCAGGTCCGCCAGGGCCATGTCGGCCTTGTTTGGGGCAGCGTTCACGGCGGCCTACGATACTGCGCCCCGTGCGCCGGGGGTTCACGAGGCTGTTCCACAAGTTTTTCGCCGACCGAGGGACCCACCTCGCCGCGATGATCGCCTACTTCGCGCTGCTCTCCTTCGTCCCGCTCGTCTTCCTCGCGCTGGCGCTCCTCGGCCTGGCCGGCCGGGCCGACGAGCAGAGCTTCTTCGTCACCGAGCTGACTCACATGTTCCCCGGCAGCTCGGTGCGCCGGATCGTGGACGTGGTCGAGACCCTGCGGGAGAACGCGCTCGCGATCGGCCTCGTCGGCGGCGCCTTCCTCCTGTGGACGTCCCTCTCGCTGTTCAGCGTCCTCGAATCCGCCTTCAACATCGTCTACGGCCAGCCGAACCGGCCGTTCCTGAAGGGCAAGGCGATCGCGTCCGCGCTTCTCGTCGGATCGCTGATCCTGCTCTTCGCCGGCCTCGTCGTGGGCTCGATCGGCTTCGAGCTGCTCAAGCGCTACGCGGGCTGGATGGCGGACAGCGACGTGCTCGCGTACACGGTCTCGGTCGCGGTCTCGACGGCGGCCGTGTTCATCTTCCTCGTCGTCACCTACTACGTGCTGACGAACGTCGCGCACACGTTCCTCGACGTGCTGCCGGGCGCCGTGCTCGGGGCGGTGCTCCTTCAGCTGACGTTCCAGGCGCTGCCGATGTACGTGCGCCTCTCGAGCGACCTCGTCACGCTCCAGGCGCTCGGCGCCCCCGTGATCCTGCTCGTCTGGCTCTACGTGATGGCGAACGTGATCGTCCTCGGCGCGGAGCTGAACTGGTGGCTCTCACGGGGGCGGGCCGAGCTGGGCGCCGAGGAGGTCCCGGGCCTCGCGTGACACTTTCCTTGACGGGGTCAGACCCCGCGTCGAGAGCGCGGCGAGCTCAGTGCGGCGAGGAGGGCCTGCGCGGCCCGCGCCCGATGCGAGTGCTCGCGCTTCCAGGCGTTGCCAAGCTCGGCGACGGTGCGTTTCTCACCGGCGGGGAGGAAGACCGGGTCGTAGCCGAAGCCTTCGCTCCCCCGGGCCGACTCGGCGATTCGGCCGCGCAGGACTCCCGTCCCGCGTACCTCCACCCCCGACGGCGAGATGGCGACGAGCTCGCAGACGTAGCGCGCCTCCCGCGCCGGCCCGGTCATCCCCTCCAGCTGCGCCAGGAGCTTCTCCACCGGGTTCTCTCCGGGCCCGGCGAAGCGGGCGGAGAGCACTCCTGGCCCGCCCGCGAGCCCCTCGACCTCGATCCCGGAGTCCTCCCCGAGCGACCACGCGTCGCCCGACCGCCCGAACCGGGCCTTGATGCGTGCATTCTCGTAGTACGTCGCGCCGGTCTCCGGCGGCGGCTCGCCCGCGTCGTGGGTCTCCAGCCGCCAGCCGGGTAGCGCGGACTGAAGCTCCGCGAGCTTGTGCGGGTTCCCCGACGCGAGCCTGGCTATGCGATCCACTCGACGCGGCGGACATGCTCGAGGTCGTGCAGGCGGTCGACGAGTTCCGCGCCGAGCCTGGCCTGCGGGGTCCTGATCTCCGCGACGACCACGCGCTCGTCGCCGCTCTCGTCGAGCTGGAGCGAGTCGATCCGCACCCCGGCCCGCTCCAGCTCCTCCACCACGGGCGCGGCACTCGACCCGCCCGACAGCGTGACGACGAGCCGCCCCTCCTCCGGCCTGAGCCGCACGACCGCCCGGTAGGCGAGCTGACGGAGCGGATAGAGCGAGAAGAGCACGAGCCCGGTACCGATCACGGCGACGCTGTAGTAGCCCGCGCCCGTCGCCATCCCAATCGCGGCGACCACCCAGAGGGTCGCCGCCGTCGTCAGCCCGCGGACTGAGAGCCCCTGCCGGATGATCGCGCCGGCGCCGAGGAAGCCGATGCCGGTCACGATCTGGGCCGCGATGCGCGTCGGGTCGAGGGTGATGCCGGTCTCGAGCCCGTAGCGGAAGTCGGCGAACCCGTAGGCGGACACGAGCGTGAACACGGCCGCGCCGACCGAGACGAGCAGGTGCGTCCGCAGGCCGGCTTCCCGCTCGCGCAGCTCGCGCTCGAGCCCGATCGCGCCCCCCAGCACCGCGGCCAGGGCGAGGCGGATCGTGACCTCGTCCCAGCCGAGCTCAGGCACGCTCGACCGCTTCCCGCTGCGCGGCCGCGATCTCCTCGATCCCGGCGGCCGCGAGCTCGAGCAGGTCGTCCAGAAGCTCCCGCGAGAACGGCGCCTGCTCCGCGGTCGCCTGCACCTCGACGAGGCGCGCGCCGCCGGTCATGGCCACGTTCATGTCCACCTCGGCGCCCGAGTCCTCCACGTAGTCGAGGTCGAGGAGCGCGGCCCCGTCGACCACGCCGACGGAGACGGCGGCGATCGAGTCCGCCAGGGTGCGGCCGAGGCCGAGCCGGTCGAGCGCGCGCCTGGCCGCGACGTAGGCCCCGGAGATCGCTGCGCAGCGCGTTCCGCCGTCTGCCTGGAGCACGTCGCAGTCGAGCCACAACGTCCGCTCGCCGAGCGCCTCGAAGTCCGCGACGGAGCGGAGCGCCCGGCCGATCAGCCGCTGGATCTCGACGGTGCGCCCGCTCTGCTTGCCCCGCGCCGCCTCGCGGTCCGTGCGGTCGCCCGTCGAGGCCGGCAGCAGCGAGTACTCGGCGGTGATCCAGCCGCGTCCGCGTCCGGAGAGCCAGCGCGGCACGCCCTCCTGGATCGTCGCGGTGCAGAGCACCCGCGTCTTGCCCTGGGAGAGGAGCACCGAGCCGTGCGGCTGCTCGAGGAAGTCGACCTCGAGCGCCAGCGGGCGGAGCTGGTCCGGCCGCCGTCCCTCCCTCACGCCGCGGCCTCCTCGAGCCGGGCGATCGCGACGCGCTCCACCTCTGCGATCGGCAGCTGCAGGAAGCGCGCGCCCATGACGCGGAACTGCTCGGGGTCGCCGGTAGTCAGGAACCGGTAGCGGCCCTCCCGCGCCTCCGCGTTCTCGATCCCCTTGCGCGAGAGCGTGGCGGCGACCTCGCGGGCCGTCTCCTCCGCCGAGAAGACGAGCGTCACGCCGCGGCCGAAGACGCGCTGGAAGATCGGCCGGATCAGGGGGTAGTGCGTGCAGCCGAGGACGACCGTGTCCACGCCGGCCTCCATCAGCGGCGCCGCGTACTCGCGGACGGCGACCGCGGTCTCCTCGCCGAAGGGATCGGCGGACTCGATCAGCGGCACGAGCCGCGGGCAGGCCACCGCGACGAGCCGGGCGCCGGCGTCGAGCGTCCGGACGAGTCGCTCGTAGCGCCCGGCGGCGACCGTCGCCTGGGTCGCGAGCAGCCCGATGCGCCGGTTCCGCGTCGCCTGCACGGCGGCGTGCGCCTCGGGAGTGATCACGCCGACGACGGGCACGGCCAGCTCCTCCTGGAGGTCGGGGAGCGCGGCGGAGGTGGCGGCGTTGCAGGCGACGAGGATCAGCTTCACCTCCTCCGCGGCGAGGAAGCGCGCGATCTCGCGCGCGAAGCGGCGGATCTCCGGGAGCGGCCGCGGCCCGTAGGGCAGGCGCGCCGCGTCGCCGAGGTAGACGAAGTCCTCGTGCGGCATCGTCACCAGGCACTCGTGGAGGACGGTGAGGCCGCCCATCCCCGAGTCGAAGACGCCGACCGGACGCTGGTCGATTCCCCGCTCAGGCGCCGGCAAAGCCGGCGCCTGCACTCCTTGGTCGCCTCCGTCGAGCCTGCGGCTCATCCCGCGGAGTCTAGGGGTCCGCGTGGCGCGACCACTCGTGCCAGGAGCCCGGGTAGTTGCGCGCCTCGTAGCCGGCCGCCCGCAGGGCCTGGACCGCGATCGCCGAGCGCCCGCCGGAGTGGCAGTAGGCGACGACCTCGGCTCCCTCGGGGAGCCCGACGAGCTCGCGGATCTGCTCGGGGGAGCGCTCGAGGAGCGCCGCGAGGGCCACGTGGCGCGCGCCGGGGATGTGGCCCTGGCGCGGGTCGCAGGGGTACCCGGCCTCGCCCGAGTACTCGGCCGCGGTCCGGACGTCGAGGATCGGCAGCTCCTCGCGCCGGCGGATCAGCTCGTCGAGCCCGACGTCCATTCGAGGAACTCCAGCAGCAGCTCGTTGAACCGCTCGGGGCGGTCCTGGCTAACGATGTGGCCGGCGCCCTCGACGACCTCGAGTCGCCCCCGGGCCGCCGACGCCGCGATCTCCTCTGCCTCGGCCCGCGGCAGCAGCTCGTCGTCCGCGCCGCGGACGAGCAGGAACGGCCCGCCGTAGGCGCGGACGACGTCGCTCGCGTCCGGCCGGTCACGCAGAGCCGCCGTCGCCCGGCGGGGATGCTCCTCCTCGAGCTC
>JACVRU010000016.1 GCA_014534295.1 Thermoleophilia bacterium
GCCCGGTCGGGTGACCGTTGCGATGACCAACAGCCGGGGCGGCACCTACATCACCGTGCGGATCGGTCGTGAGCTCTACGCGACGGCGGCCCTCCGACCGAGCGACGACTTCACCTTCCGCGTCTCGCGGCGGTGCCGGCTGCAGTGAGCTCGCTAGCCGCAGCCGGGCGCGACCCAGAGCTTCGTCCGGCCTGCCGAGTCCATCGTCCCGTAGGCGACCTGCTCCCCGGTCCGTTCGCTCCGGACGGCCAGGATCGCCTGGAGCACGTTCGTCCGGACGCCGAAGAAGCGGTTGTCGATCCGGCGCCAGCTGCCGGCCTCGGCCACCGTGGCCCGGATGCGCACTACGAGGCGGCCCCGGACCGTGCACGTGTAGTCCTTCGCCCACACGACCGGCGGCCCGGCGAGCCCGCGCGAGGTGAGCGCCACGGTCTTGCGCGAGAGGAAGCAGCGCCCCGCGCCCGCATAGACGCCGGGCACCATCGGCGTCACGTTGGCGAGGTCAGACCGCTCCAGCCTGGCGCGGGCGTAGACGAGGTTCGCCCTGCCGCCGATCGAGCCTGTGTTCAGGCCGAGGTAGCCGCTGGAGACGAAGCGAGCCGTGGCGAAGGCCCGGTCGCCACGCGGGCTGGCGAGGACGTCGAGGTCGCGCAGCTCGGGGGAGCAGACGAACGTCCGGTCGAGCGCGGCCGTCTGCGCGCCGGCGGCCAGGATGACCGAGGCGACGACGGCGAGCATCTAGCGGTCGCTGTCCCGGCAGCTCGTCGAGCCGCGCAGCCAGCCGCCGCCTGGCTTGACCTCGCCGACGGCGAGCAGCTTGCCCGTTCGCTGTACGCGCACGGTGATCCGCTTGCCGCCGGTGACGTCCCGGATCTCGACCGCGATGCGCCCCGTACTCACGCAGGTGAACTTCCGGCCGAAGAACCAGCGGTCCTGCACGCGGACCGGCGCGCTCAGCGTGCCGGTCGGGGACCGGAACGCCCGGCCCGAGGAGCAGAGGGTCGACGAGAAAACCGACCGGGTCCGCGTCACCCACGCGTAGGCCGCGACGCCGTCGGTGGCGGCCGGGCCGGCGTTGCTCCAGACGGCGATCGCCGTCGTCCGGGGCGGGATCGCCGAGTAGCGCCCCAGCCGCCAGCCATAGTTCCGGTCGCCGAGGATCTGGATGTTCACCGAGATCTCGCGCGGCGTGCAGGCGCGCGTCTCGACGGCCGCGGGGCCGGCCGAGCCGGCTCCGGCCGCGGCGAGGGCGGCGAGCCCGACCAGAGTTGAAATCAGGAGTCTCAAGACCAGAGAGAGGATACGGATGACGTCAAGCGCCACTCAACTCGCTCCCCGGCTGCTCGCGAACGTCGAGACGGTCGTCAAGGGGAAGACCGAGGAGATCAAGCTCGTCCTCGCCGCCCTCGTCTGCGGCGGCCACGTCCTGCTCGAGGACGTTCCCGGCACCGCCAAGACCATGCTCGCGCGCGCGATCGCGGGCAGTGTCGACGGGACGAGCTTCGCGCGCATCCAGTGCACCCCGGACCTCCAGCCGACCGACGTCACGGGCCTCTCCGTCTTCAACCAGCGCGACCGCGACTTCGAGTTCCGGCCGGGGCCTGTGTTCGCGAACGTCCTGCTCGTCGACGAGATCAACCGCGCGATGCCGAAGACGCAGTCGGCGCTGCTCGAGGCGATGGCCGAGGGCCAGGTGACGATCGACGGCGTCACGCGCGCCCTCCCCGAGCCCTTCCTCGTCCTTGCCACGGAGAACCCGATCGAGCAGGAGGGCACCTTCCCTCTGCCCGAGGCGCAACTCGACCGCTTCTTCCTCCGCACCGCGCTCGGCTACCCGGGCGAGGACGACGAGATCGCGATCGTCGAGGAGCAGCTGCGGACGCACCCGCTCGCAGCGCTGCGGCCCGTGCTGGGCGTCGACGAGGTGAACGCGCTGCGGGCGGCGGTGCAGGACGTCTACATCGACCCGGCACTGCGGCGCTGGGCGATTCGGCTCGTCCGGGCGACGCGCGAGGCGGACGGCGTCGCGATCGGCGCGTCGGTGCGCGGCAGCCTCGCGCTCGAGCGGGCCGCCCGGGCCTGGGCACTGCTGCACGGCCGCGACTACGTGACCCCCGTGGACGTGGAGCGGCTCTTCCTGCCGGTGCTCATGCACCGGATCGTCTTCACTCCCAGCTTCGTCGCCTCCGCGCGCGAGCTCGGCTGGCCGGAAGCCGCGGCCCGGTTCCAGGAGCAATGCCTCGAGCTCGCCCCGCGGCCCGGGGCCGACTTGCAGGCCGCCGCGACGGCGTGACCGCCACCTTCCCGCTCATCCCCCGGCGGCGCGTCCTCGGGCTCCCGTTCGGCGGGTTGCACAGCCTTCGCCGGGGACTGGGCTCCGACGTGGCCGGCTCGCGCCCGTACGAGCCGGGCGACGACGTGGACAAGATCGACTGGTACGCGTCTGCACGGCTGTCGCTCGCGCGCGGCAGCGAGGAGTTCGTCGTCCGCGAGCACTACGCGGACGAGGCGCCGCGCGTGGTCGTCCTCTGCGACCGACGGCCCTCGATGGCCGTCTTCGGGGAGGGCTGGCCGTGGCTGCGGAAGCCGGAGGCGATCCGGCACTCCGTGAAGATGATCGGCGACAGCGCGATCGGGGCCCGCGGCCTCCTGGGCTACCTCGACGAGGCGGAGGGCGAGCCCTTCTGGCAGCCGCCGCGCAGCGAGCACCAACTCGGAGGGCTCGACCTCGAGCGTGGCTTCGGCGCGCCCGAGGACACGCTCGCGCGCGGGCTTGCCCACCTGGCGCAGCACCGTCGCGACCTGCCCGCGGGCACGTTCGTCTTCGTCCTCTCCGACTTCCTCGCCGTCCCGTCGCGCGACGACTGGCTCCGGGCGCTCGAGCGGCGCTGGGAGATGGTCCCGGTCGTGATCCAGGACCCCGTCTGGGAGCAGAGCTTCCCGGACGTGAGCGGAGCCGCCGTCCGCTTCCTCGACGCGCGCACCGGGAAGCGGGCGCTGGCGGCCCTGAGGGCTCGCGAGGTCGCCGAGCGCCGCGAGGAGAACGAGTCGCGCCGCGCCGAGCTGCTGCGGACGCTGCGCGGTCTCGACCTCGAGCCGGTCCTCGTCTCCTCGCACGAGCCGCGCGATGTGTCCTTCGCCTTCCTCAGCTGGGCCGACCAGCGCCTCTTCACGCGGGGGCGGGCGTGAGGCGGCTCGGGCTGCTCGCGCTCGTGGGCGTGGCCGCCGGCTGCGGCGGCGGGGGCGAGGTCCCGGCCGTCCCGGAGGGCCGTTACGTCTCCGTCAGCCGCTCGCTCGAGCCGAAGGCCGCCTTCTTCGGCGAGCCCGTGACGGCGCGGCTGGACGTCGTCGTCGACACGCACCATCTGGACCCCGCGCGCGTCCGCGTCGCGCCGAGCACGTTCCCCTACCGCCCGTACACGGAGCTCTCGGTCGCGCGGCACGACACCGGGCGCTACGCACGCCTGACCTTCGAGGTCGGCCTGCGCTGCCTGTACTACGCCTGCCTGCCGCCGCCCCGCGCCGACTTCCCCGGCGCCGTCGCCTACCGCGACCAGCGGGTCACGCGGTTCAAGGCCTGGCACGTCTACTACGACGATCCGCAGACCCGAAAGCCGCGGCACTTGTCGCGAGTCTGGTGGCCGTCGCTCGAGGCGGTCTCGAACCTCGACCTGACCGACGTGCAGGTCACCTTCCAGCAATCGCCCGGCCGCATCTCGCCGGCGCCGCTCCCGGCCGTCACGTATCGCCTGCCGCCGCCGCTGACCGCCGCCCTCCTCTTGCTCGGTGCGGCGCTGCTGCTCGTCTACCCCGCGGTGCTGCTCCTCCGCTGGCGGCGGAGCAGGCGGCCGCCCCCGCCCCCGCCCGCGCCGCCCCTGCCGCCGCTCGAGCGTGCGCTGCTGCTCGTCGAGTGGGCGCGCGACCGCGTCGACGGTGAGGACCGGCGCAAGGCGCTGGAGGAGCTGGCCTTCCGGCTCGACGAGGCCGGGCGGGACCAGCAGGCGGAGTCCGCGCGCCGGCTCGCCTGGTCGGCCGGCTCGCCCTCGCCGGAGGCCGCCGACGAGCTCGTCGAGGAGGTGCGCCGTGGCGGCTAGGGCGATTCCCGCGGCCGAAGGCCTCCGGCTGAGGCCGTCCGTCCGCCGCACTACGGCGATCCGCGCCCTTCTCGCGCTCGCCCTCGCGGCGACGCTCGCCTGGGGGTTCCTCGTCGCCCGGGGCTATGACCCCCGCGTCGCGCCGCTCGTGCCGGCCGGCTCGACCGGCATGGTCGTGATCGACCTGTCCGCCAGTGTCTACGAGGGCGCGATGGAGGAGACGCTCCAGAAGCTCGCGCGGGCGGGCGAGCAGGCCGGGCTCGTCGTCTTCTCCGACGTCGGCTACGAGCTGCTGCCCCCCGGAACGCCGGGGCGCGAGCTGCTGCCGATCATCCGCTACCTCAAGCCGGTCGGCACCGGCGGTGAGCTGCCCGTCAACCCCTGGCAGGACTTCCGCGCGGGGACGCGGATCTCGGCGGGCCTCGCTTCGGCGCGCGAGGCGCTCCAGCGCGAGGGCGTCCGCAGCGGCTCGGTCGTTCTGATCAGCGACCTCGACATCCTCCCGGACGAGGTCCAGCGGCTCGCAGGCGAGATCGCGGAGCTCAAGCGGAGCGGCATCGACGTGCGGATCGTCCCGCTCGACCCGACGCCCGAGAAGACGGCGCGGATCGCGGCGCTGACGAGCCCGTCGGCGCTCCTGCGCGCTCCGGGGCGAGGCGAGGTGCGGGCGCCCGAGGAGCACAGCATCCGCGAGGCGCTGCCCTGGACGTTCGTCTTCCCCGCGATCGTGCTCGCGGCGCTGCTCGCCCTGAACGAGCGGCTGCTCTCGCGGCTGGAGGTGTCCCGGTGATCCGCCGCGCCGTCGCCGCGCTGTCGGTGCTCCTCGCCGCCGCCCTGGCGGTGGTCGCCGTGGACGCGCTGAGGGTTCCCGGCGCGGTCGCGGCGGACGACGCCCGGTACTACGGGGCTCCGCGGAGGCAGGTCGATCCGTGGACCGGGATCGGGCTTCCGCCGACGCGCGCCCTGCTCGGAATCGAGGATGATCTCGGCTTCCGGAAGGCGCTCTGGGCGATCCGGCGCGCGCCGCGCCCGGCGGAGATCCGCGGTCCCGAGCAGCCGGTGCTCGAGGCGCGGGCCGGCCAGGCCGTGATCCGGGTCTCCGAGCAGAGCCGGCTCGAGTCGGATCCGAAGCGGCGTGCCGTGCTCCTCAACTTCAACGGCGTCCAGCTCTTCGGCCGCTACGTGAGCGCGACGGCGTTCGACCGCGAGCGGTACCTGCGCGAGGCGATCGGCAACTTCCGGAACGCGGTCCGTCTGGACGGGACCTTCCTCGACGGGCGCGTGAACCTCGAGCTGGCGCTGCGCGCCGCCAAGGGCTCTGGGCTCGCCGGTGAGGACCCGGACGCGGGCGCGGCGCGCGGCGAGCGCGCCGGCACGGGCCGCTCGGGCACGGGCTATTGAACGTCGCGTTCCTGACGCCGCTCGGAGCCGTGCTGGGGGCGCTGGCCCTCGCGCCGCTCGTCGTCTTCGTGCTCCGTCAGCGGCGTGCGCGGCGGATCCGGGCGGCCCTCGGGCTCGAGCCTTCGGGCGCAGCGGCGCGCCTCACGCTCCTCCTCGCGCTCGCAGGCGTGCCGGTCCTGCTCGGCCTCGCCGCCGCGCAGCCGGTGCTCGAGAGCGACCGGCAGCGGGTCGAGCGCACCGACGCCGAGGTCTGGGTCGTCCTCGACACCTCGCGCTCGATGCTCGCTTCCGCGCGTGCGGGCTCGCCCACGCGCTTCGCACGCGCGCGCGAGCTGACGCTGCGGCTGGCCGAAGGTCTCCCGGAGGTGCCGCTCGGGCTCACCTCGATGACCGACCGGATCCTGCCTCACGTCTTCCCGACCACGGACACGCGCGTCGTCGCCGAGGCCCTCTCCGAGAGCATGGGCATCGAGCGCCCCGGCCCGACGGTGTCGCTGTCGAGCGTGCCGACGACGACGCTCGATTCCCTCGCAGCGATCCCGCGACTGAACTACTTCTCGCCCACGGCCCGCAAGCGGCTGCTCGTCGTGCTCACCGACGCGGAGACGCGGCCGCTCGAGCAGGACCTCTCCGGCCCGTACGCGCGCGAGCCGAGGATCGCGACGCTGCTCGTCCGGGTCGGCGAGCCCGGCGAAGAGGTCTACACCGCGGGCGTCGCGGAGGACGCGTACGAGCCCCCGGGCGGAGCCGACGCGGCGCTCGAGCGGATCGCGTCCCAGGTCGAGGGGCGCGTGCTCGCCGCCGACGAGCTCGTGGCCGCGGCCGGGGAGGCGCTCGGCATCGGCCCGACGCGGCAGCGGATCATCGAGGGAGAGCGGCGCGCGCTGATGCCGTGGGTCGCGCTCGCCGCGTTCCTGCCGCTCGGCGTCGTGCTCCTGCGGCGGAACCTCTAACGCGGGATCAAGCCGGCGGCCTGCGTTTCCGACTAAGGAGAGAAGGGGCCGGCTCTCGGCCGCGGAGCAGCGCTGGGGAGAGGACTCACGCCGCTCCGCGCGGGGCCGGCCCCTCGCAATGCTTGCGCACCTGGGTCGGCGGCGCGGCGGCGCGCCGCAAGCACGTACGCCCGAAGGACTACTCTTCCCCCATGTTCCTCTTCGCGAAGTCGACCCGCATGGTCACGCCCGAGGAGGCGCTGTCCGGCCACGGCGAGCGGATGCCGGTTCCCGCGCGGCACGAGGTGCTCGGCACTCCACTCGAGCCGCCGTTCCCGGAGGGCCTGGAGCGCGCCGTCTTCGGGATGGGCTGCTTCTGGGGGGCCGAGCGCGTCTTCTGGCAGGCGCCCGGCGTCTATACGACCGCGGCCGGCTATGCCGGCGGCTACACGCCCAACCCCACCTACCCGGAGGTCTGCTCCGGCGAGACCGGTCACGCCGAGGTCGTCCTCGCCGTCTTCGACCCGCAGCAGACGAGCTTCGAGGAGCTGCTGAGGCTCTTCTGGGAGAACCACGACCCGACGCAGGGCATGCGGCAGGGCAACGACGTCGGCACGCAGTACCGCTCCGCGGTCTACTGGCAGGACGAGGGGCAGCGGCGGGCCGCCGAGGAGTCGCGCGCGATCTACCAGGCGCGCCTCGCGGCCGCCGGCCACGGCGAGATCACGACCGAGCTCGCCGAGGCGGGGCCCTTCTACTACGCCGAGGACTACCACCAGCAGTATCTCGCGAAGAACCCGAACGGCTACTGCGGGCTCGGCGGGACCGGCGTCGCCTGTCCGGTCGGGCTGAAGACCGCTTGACGGCCCCGTTTCCGGCGCCCGGCTCGGCACCGGCGACGGCCGCCGTGCCCGCTCCGGGGACCGGCCACGGCGTCTGGGCGGGCTCCCCGGGCGCCGCGGTCGACCCCGAGGGCGGCGTGCTGCTCGCCTACCGGCTCCGCTTCGGCGTCGACCCCGAGGACGGGGCGCAGACCGTCGTCGCGCGCTCCGACGACGGCGAGACCTTCAGCGTCGTCGCCGTGCTGGACAAGTCCCGCTTCGGCGCGATGTCGATGGAGCGGCCGGCGCTCGTCCGCACGGACGAGGGCCGCTGGCGGCTCTACGTCTGCTCGGCGACGCCCGGGAGCAAGCACTGGTGGATCGACGTGCTCGAGGCGGCCGATCCCGCCGGCTTCGAGGACGCCGAGGCCCGCACCGTCTTCCCCGGCGACGACACGGTCGCGGTGAAGGATCCGATCATCCGCCGCGCCGAGGGCGGCTGGCAGGCCTGGATCTGCTGCCACCCGCTCGACGAGGCGGACGAGGAAGACCGGATGACGTCGGCGTACGCTACGAGCGATGACGGGCTCGCGTGGGACTGGCACGGGACGGTGCTCTCGCCGCGGCCCGGCACGTGGGACGCGCGCGGCGCCCGCCTGACCGCCGTCCTACCCGACGGCCGCGCCGCCTACGATGGCCGCGCGACGAAGGAGGAGAACTGGTTCGAGCGGACCGGCCTCGCGCGTCGCGCAGACGGCCGCTTCGAGCCGGTCGGGGACGGCCCCGTCGCCGACGCGCGCTACCTGGAGGTGCTGCCGCTGCCGGAGGGCGGCTACCGCATCTACTACGAGGCGCCGCTCGCGGACGGGAGCCACGAGCTGCGCACGGAAAGGATCGCCTGATGCACAGGATCATCCGCGCGGGTGAGCTCGAGCCGAGCCCGGGAGGGACGATCACCTTCGAGGGCGAGCCCTACGGCTCGGGAGTGTCGTTCTTCCTCGTGAACAACCGGCCGGGAGCGGGGCCCGACCTCCACCGCCATCCCTATGCGGAGACCTGGATCGTGCGCTCGGGCCGAGGGCGCTTCACCGCCGACGGCGAGGAGATCGAAGCGGGCCCGGGCGACATCGTCGTGGTCGGGCCGGAGACGCCCCATCTGTTCAAGAACGTCGGCGACGAGCGGCTGGACGTCGTCTGCATCCACGCCTCGCCGCGGATGATCCAGGAGGATCTGGCCGGCTCGTAGCTAGGTCCGCTGGAGCATCTGCTGGGCGGCCGAGGCGAGCAGCCGCCCGTCGGCCGACCAGATCGACGCCGCGCCCGCGACGAGCGCTCCCTGCGACAGCGGCGAGAACCCGTCCACGAGCAGCCACTCGGAGTCGCTGCCCTGGTCGTGGAACGAGATCACGAGGTCGAGGCTCGGCGCGACGTAGGGGAAGGGCTCCGCGTGCGCCTGCGTCGCGGCCGGGTACATCGCCGAATCGGCGACCATCAGCATGCGGCCGGCGTCCACGAACGGATCCTCGAGCGGCGGGCGCGTCCGCAGCCGCTTCCAGGTCAGCCAGCGCGGCTCCGCCGGGCCGCCCCACTCCGAGGGGGGCGGAACGACGGGCCGGACGTCGAGGTTGCGCCAGTACGGGAACGGCGGCTCGCCCCCCGGGAGGTAGGCGTCCCACGGCTCCAGCTCCTCCGGCGGGGGCGCGGCCGGCGGGTCGGCGGCGGAGTGGTCGAGGCCCTCGAGCAGGGCCACCGTCCATACGAGCGCGGTCAGGATCGGCTCGCCCTCCTGGAGCACGGTGGCCCTCAGCGCCTCGGCGCGCCTCGTCCCCCTGAGCGACTCGACCCTGACCTCCGCCGGTCCGACCTGCGCCGGCCGCAGGAACTGGCACGCCAGGCTGGCCGGACGAGGGAACGCGGCCTCGAGCCCGGCCGCACGGAGTGCGACCGCGGCGACGTAGCCCCCCTGTGGGCCCCAGATCTCCCACGCCTCCGAGAGCGTCGCGCCGTGGCGCCCGTCGGCGCCGGAGACGGCGCTGTCGAGCCCGAAGTCGGCCATTGCGCTTAGCTCGCTGCCGCGAGCACCTCCTCTGCCTCGCGTAGATACGCGGTCGCGCCGACGGAGCGCCAGAAGGCACGCGCCAGTTCGAGTTGCCGCTCGGCCTCGACGAGCCGCCCCTCGGCCGCGAGCGTGCGGGCTCCCAGCAGCCGCATCTCGGCCTGGAGCGGCTCCTCGCCGATCGTCGCCAGGATCTCGGCGACAGCGACGTAGTCTCGCTCGACCGTCGCCCGGCAGGCATCGCGCCAGACCCCTTCGTGGACGCGCTCGGCGATCTCGCGCGCGTCATCCGAGCGGTCGAGCGCAGCGAGCTCGAGCAGGAGCTCGAGGTGCCACTCGGCGACGTCCCCCACGGACTCGCTGCGTGCGATGGCCTCGGCGACCTCCAGGGTCGCACGCCGCGACTCATCGTCGCGACCTGCGCGCCGTGCGAAGCGCGCGAACAACGTCAGCGCGGGCCAGAGCACCTGCGAGTCTCCGGCGGAGCGAGCGTGCTCCACGAGCTGGGTGAGCTCACCCATCGCCGTCGGGGTGTCGTTCCGCGCGATCGCGATCCTGGCCCGCAACTCACGTGCGGCAGAGGCCTGGTACTGGTCGTCGCCCTCGGCAAGGAATCGCTCGACGAGCGAGAGCGCGCCGTCCCAGTCGCCGAGCGCGTAGCGGAAGCCCATCAGGTTCCCCCGCATGAAACGGGCTCCCTGCTCTTCGCCGTCGCGCTCCGCTCCCTCGATCCCGCGTTCGAGCACGGCGGCCGCGCGCCGGTAGTCGCCCGCTTCGGCCCACGCGACCCCGAGGTTCGTGTAGCCACGCGAGGCGACGCGACCGCGATGCCCGACCAGTGCGAGGGCCTCCTCGATCATCGCGATTCCCCGCGCATCGCCGTGCGTGGCGAGAATCACTCCTTGCGTGACGAGGGCGTCGGCGCGAATCTCGTCGTCGCCGATCGCTTCCGCGAGAGCGACGGCCTGGACGGAGAGGTCGAGGGCGGTGTCCTTCTGGTAGTCGATCATCGTCCGTCGTGCCTGCTCGGCGACGACGAGCGCCTTCGCCCGGGACACGGGGCGCCCCTCGACGAGGGAGAGGGCGCGCTCGAGCCAGGCGTGCGCTTCCCCGGGGCTCGCGTGCCACTTGTGCCAGCTCGCGGCTACCGCAGCTTCCGCCGCGCGTTCCACGTCCCCGGCCGCTTCGAAGGCGTCGACCGCGCTCGCGAGCTCGTCGCCGCCTCGCCCGCCGAAGCCGAATGCCTTCCCCGCGGCGAAGAGCAGTGCCGCTGCCGGCTCCTCGCCCCCCGGAACGAGCTCGAGCGCGAGGGCGAGGAAGCGCGCCGCGGGCTGGAACGCCGAGAGGGCGAGCGCTCGCTCGCCGGCCTCGTGGAGCGCGCCGACCGCACGCGGCGCGAGCTCCTCGATGCTCTCGCCGGCGGCGCGCCGAAGCTCGATCGCGCTCAGGTAGTGGTGTGCAAGTGTCTCGGCCCGGTCTTCTGAGCGGTCGTCGGGCAGCGACTCGATCCACTCGGCCGCCGCGAGATGCAGCCGGGCACGAGTCGCACGCGGGAGCTGCGCGTAGGCGGCGTCCCTGACGAGGGCGTGGACGAACGCGTGCTGCGTCGCACCCGCGACCGCGGAGCGCTGCTCCCGACGGACGAATTCCTTCCGCTCGAGCGCTCGTAGCGTCTCGTCGAGCTGCCACGGCTCCAAGCCCGCGAGCGCGGCGAGGGCGTCGGACCAGAACACCTTCCCGAGGACCGCTGCCGCGTGCACGACCTCTTTCTCGCGGGCCGGAAGCAGGTCGATTCGCGCCGACACGATCCCCTGCACGGTCTCCGGTAGGCGCGCGTCGACAGTGCCTCCCGCCGCCAGCATCCGGACGAACTCCTCGGCGTAGAGCGGATTCCCGGCGGCCCGCTCGAGCAGGGCCTGCTGGAGCTCCGCCTCCAGGACCGGCCGCTCGAGGAGCGCGAGGACGAGGTGCGCTGTGGCTTCGTCGTCGAGCGGCGTCAGCGAGACCGTCGCCGCGTTCCGCTTCCCGCCGCCCCACCCTGGCCGGCGGTCGAGCAGCTCCGGCCGGGCTGTACAGAGGACGAGCAGGGGGACGCCGTCGACCCAGTCGACGAGGCCGTCGACGAAGTCGAGGAGCCCGTCGTCGGCCCAGTGCAGGTCCTCGAACACGAGCACGGCGGGGCCTGACTCGGCAACGGCTTCGAGGAACCGCCGCCAGCCGGCGAACGCCTCGCCGCGCCGGTCGCCCGCGGCGGCCTCGTCGCCGCCGAGGCCGACCAGCGGCCGCAGGTGCCGCTCCACCCAGGCGCGCTCGCTCTCGTTCGCGATCACGTCCGTGGCCTCGGCCAGCTTCGTCTCCGCCACGTCGGCGGCGTCCGACTCGAGGATGCCGGCCTGCGCCTTGACGATCTCCCCCAGTGCCCAGTACGAGACGCCTTCGCCGTACGGCAGCGAGCGGCCCTGTCGCCAGGTGATCAGCTCCTCGTCCTCGTCGACGACCCGTCCGAGCTCGTAGACGAGCCGGCTCTTGCCGATGCCCGGGACGCCCACGAGCGTCACGAGCTGAGTCGATCGCTCGCGTCGGGAGCGGGCGAGCGCGTCGCCGAGCAGGTCGATCTCGGCGTCGCGGCCGACGAGCTCCGCCCGGCCCGCCCCGCCGAGGTCGACGCCGAGTCGCGAGCGCGGCTCGATCGCCTCCCACACGGGGATCGGCTCCACCTTTCCCTTCGCGTCGACGGACTCGGCGTCGCGGTAGACGATCGCGCGGTCGGTCGCGCCGTACGTCCCCTCGCCGACCAGGATCCCGTCGACGGGGGCCGCAGACTGGAGGCGCGCCGCCGTGTTGATGACGTCCCCCGCGACCATGCCCTCGCCTTCTCCCGGCGAGGCGTCCAGCGAGACCAGCGCCTCGCCGGTGTTGACCGCGATCCGGACGTGGAGGTCGCGACCCGGCTGCTGGTCGTTCAGGCGCGCGACCGCGTCCCGGACGGCGAGCGCGGCGCGAACCGCCCGCTCGGGATCGTCCTCGTGCGCGACCGGCGCACCGAAAACCGCGACCACGGCATCGCCGATGAACTTCTCGACCGTGCCACCGAAGCTCTCGAGCTCGTCCCGCGCGCGCTCGTGGTAGATCCGCAGCAGAGCGCGCACGTCCTCCGGATCGCTCGTCTCGGCGCGAGCGGTCGAGCCGACGAGATCGACGAAGACGACGCTGACGACCTTCCGCTCTTCACGCGCGTCCTTCCCGGCGGCGAGGAGCGCGGTTCCACACTCGGAACAGAACTTCGCGTCGCCGCTGTTCTCGCGACCGCACGACGGGCAGGCCCTCATCGGCCAACTCTACGTCGGGGGTCCAGGCCCTTCCAGCGACTGACCTGGCCGGCCAGGGATCCGCTCGAGCCGATCGAGCGGCGGGGGTGGGATTCGAACCCACGGAGCCCGTTCCCGGGCTCAGCAGTTTTCAAGACTGCGCCGTTCGGCCGCTCCGGCACCCCGCCGGCACGGATTGTGCCCTACGGCCCAGCTCGTTCGCGAGCGTCGAGCTCGGCCTGCGCCCTCTCCGCAAGCAGATGGAGCCACGCCGCATTCGAGCCTGCGCGCTCGCGCTCCGCGCGCACGCTCGCAGGGAGGTTCGCCAATCCCCGCTCGGCGAGCAGGCGCGTGCGCTCGGCGTTGTCGCGTAGCTTCCGGCGAGCCTCGAGGTCAGCCTTCGTCGGTTTCCTCTTCGCCATCGTCTTCAGCCAGGAGCTTCTCGATCCGCTCGAGCGACCGCGCCATGTCGCTCACATTGAAGAGTAGTCCCACGACCTCGTCGCGGGAGATCAGGCCATCAGCCACTCCGAGAGGGTCTCGGAGCTCGCTGCGACGCGCAAGTGGATCTTCGGGCCGGGTCAGGCGCGGACGTGCGCGGGCGCGCCGTACGGGCGCAGAGCATCCGGCACGCCGCCCTGGAAGTTCTCCAGCACCGCCAGGGCCATCCGGTCGACGACGGCCGTTCCGTTGAGCGTGTGGACGGGCTCGACTCCGCGTTCGCCGCGGACGCGCGTTCCGAGCCGCCGAGCCTGGAAGTCCGTCGCGTTCGAGATCGACGCCGTCTCCCGGTAGCGGCCCTGGCTCGGGAACCAGACCTCGATGTCGTACGTCTTGGCCATGGCCGTCCCGAAGTCGCCGGCCGGAAGCACGACCACCCGGTACGGCAGCTCCAGCGCCTGGACGAGCTCCTCGGTGTTCGCCAGCAGCCGCTCGAGCTCGTCCCAGGACTCCTCGGGCCGCGTGAACGAGAACTGCTCGACCTTGTTGAACTGGTGCACGCGGAGCATCCCGCGCGTGTCCTTCCCGGCGGCGCCTGCCTCCCGGCGGAAGGAGGGGGAGAAGCCGACGTACCGCAGCGGCAGGTCGTCCGCTTCGAGGATCTCCCCGAGGTGGAGCCCGCCCAGCGGGATCTCCGCGGTGCCCGCGAGGTAGAGCTCGTCCTTGGGCAGCTCGTAGACGTTGTCCTCGAGCGAGGGCAGCTGGCCGGTCCCGACCATCGCCTCCTCCCGAAGGAGAACTGGCGGCAGGACCGCGAGGAACCCCTTCGCCACCAGCCGGTCGAGGGCGAGCCGGTACATCGCGAGGGCGACGAGCGCCGTGTCGCCGATCCAGTAGCCGAAGCGGGAGCCGGCCACTCGCGCGGCCCGCTCCATGTCGAAGCGTCCGATCTCCGTGTGCTCCCGCGGCTCGGCGAGCTCGGGCGGCTCGCCCCAGCGGCGGATCTCCACCGCGTCCTCCTCGCTCGACCCGTCCGGGACGGACTCGTGCGGGACGTTCGGCACGCGGAGCGCGAGCCGGTCGCGCTCGGCCTCGGCCGCCGCGAGCTGCTGTTCGACTCCACGAAGCTCTTCCTTCACCTGCTTGAGCCGCTCGACCTGCTCCGGAGTCGGCTTGCCGTCGAGCTTCTGGGACGCGCGCAGCTCCTCCACCCGCGGAACGAGCGCGCGCCACCGTTCGTCGGCGGCCATGAGCTCGTCGAACGCGCGCTCCGCACCCCTGCGGGCGAGCGCCGCCCGGTAGCCCCCCGGATCCGCGCGCGCCGCCCTGACGTCGATCATGCGCGCAAGTCTAGGAAGGCTTCCAGCACCTGGGCGACGCCCTCCTCCGCGGGGCCGGGGCAGACGAGGTCGGCGACGGCCAGCACGCGCTGGTGCCCCCCCTCGACCGCAACCGCGTAGCCGGCCCAGCCGAGCAGCTCGACGTCGTTCTCGCCGTCGCCGAAGGCGACCGTCCGCTCGCGCGCGAACCCGAGGTGCTCGGCCAGGAACGCCATCCCACTCGCCTTCGTCACCTGCGGGCTGGCGAGCTCGAGGAAGTAGGGCAGCGACTTCGAGACGTAGAGCCGGTTGCCGAACAGCTCCTTCAGCCGTACCTCCAGCCCGTCGAGCTCCTCGGGGTCGCCGACGGCGACGAGCTTGGTCGGCGGCTCATCGAGCCACTCCTGCAGGTCGCCGACGGGATGGATCGCCAGGTGCTGGAAGTCGGCGTAGGCGCGGGCCTCCGGTGTGACCTCGGCGACGTAGAGCTCGTCCCCCACGTAGCAGTTCAGGTGGTAGCCCTCCGCGACGACCGCCTCGATCGCCTCGCGGGCGAGCTCGAGCGGGATCGGCTCGTGGCGGAGGAAGCGGCCCGTGGTGGGCTCGGCGACGACCGCGCCCTGGTAGCAGACGACCGGCTCGTCGCCGACGAGGTAGCGCCGCACGGACTGGAACATCCGGCCGGTCGCGACGACGAACGGGATTCCCGCCGCGCGGACGGCCTCGATCGCGGCGCGGCTGCGGCCGCCGAGAACGCCGTCTTCGCCGATCAGCGTGCGGTCGAGGTCGCAGGCGAACGCGCCGACGCGCGCGGGGAACTCGTCGGGAAGCGTCAGCTGGTCGACTCGACGACGTACGCCGCGACGTCCTGGATCTGCTGCTCGGTGAGCTGATCCTTGAACGGCGGCATCGCGCCCGCGCCATTGGTGACGCGGTCGACGACGAGGTCGTGGCTCGGCTGGGAGTCGTCGAGGTTCGGGCCGATCGTCCCGGACGAGCCGGCGGCCTCGAGCGTGTGGCAGCTGCCGCAGCCGGCGGATGCGTAGACGTCCGCGCCGGCCTCCGCGTCGCCCTGTCCCTCCTCGCCGTCGCCCTCGGTCTCCGTCTCGGCCTCGGTGGTCGTCTCCTGCGTGGTCGTCCCCGTGACGCCCTCGGGCAGCGGCTGGGTCTCCTCGGCGCCGCCGCAGCCCGCGACGAGGAGAGCCACGGCGAGCGCGACGAGTGCGAAGACTGGGCGCATCGGGGTGCAGTTTACGCTTCGGCCGTGGTCGCTGCGGTCGCGGTCGTGAGCGGGCTGCTGCTGGGCGGCGGCGCGGTCGGCCTCGTCGTTCCCGACGCCGGGCCCCGGACGAGCGAGGCGCGGGCGCGGGCCTCGCTGGAGTGCGGAGCGGTCGTCCACTCGCTGCGAGGCCGCGCGCCGACGTGCGAGCGCTCGCTCGTGCGGATCGACGAGCACGCGGCGCTGCGCCTGGAGCTGCCGCAGGGCGGCGAGCAGCCGAACGATCGCCGGTACCCGATCGTCCTGCGGGGCGAGGAGGGCCTCCTGACCTCGGACTCGACGCGAATCCCGGGACTGGTTGCGATCGCGGACGTCGCGCACGGGCGGCTCCGCGTCTTTCCGCACCCCGATCCCGCCGCCTACCTCGAGCGGCTCGACGAGCGGATCTCGCAGAACGCGTACGCGCGGATCCGCGCCTTCCTGCTCGCGGGCGGGATCCTGGCCGCGCTCGCCCTCGTGGCGCCGCGGGCCGCGGTCGGCGGCTTCGTCGCCGTCCTGGCCGCGAACCTGGCGCTCGGCGCCGCCGGCGTCTCTGCCTTCTGGGCGGTGATGCTCGCGGTCGGGCTGGCGGGGGCCGTCGGCGGGCCGCTCCTCGCCCGGGTGCCGCTCGTTCCGCTCTCCGCCGCCGTCCTCGCCGCCTACCTCGGCGCGCTCGCGGCCGAGGGCACGTGGGTGTCGCTGTCGCCGCTCGGGCCGACGCAGAACGGGCGCTTCTTCGGCCTCTCGAACCTGCTGGCGACGCTGCTGCTCGTCCCCGCGCTGGTCGGCGCCTCGCGGCGAGCCGCCTTCCTGCCGGTTGGGGTGCTCTCCGTGGTCATGGTCGGCGGGAGCTCGTTCGGCGCGGACGGCGGCGGCGCCCTGGTGCTCGTGGCCGGCTATGCGGTGCTCGCGGTGGGGCTGTTCCCCTGGCGTCTCGCCGTGCCGGCCGTCGCGGCCGTCGCCGTCGCCGCAGCGCTCGCGATCGTTGTCGGCCCCTCGACGCACGTGACGGCCGCGGGGTCGAGCGCTCCCCTAGACCGCATCCGGCTGTCGCTCGACCGGCTCGCGGACGACTGGCTCGTGGCCGCCGCAACCGCGGTCGCACTCGCCCTCCTGGCCCTTCTGGCGTGGCGCGGCCCGCGCCGTCCGCTCTCGCTCGCGCTCCTCGCAGCGGTCGCCGTCTCGATGCTCGTGAACGACTCGCCCTTCGAGGTGGCGGCCGCGGGACTCGCCGGCTATCTGACCCTCGCTCGGTACGATTCCCTGCGATGAAGCGGAAGGCGTATGGACGGGACGCGGGCCTTACCGCCCGCATGCTGACGGTGACGTTCCTGCTGGGAGCGCTCTACGTCGCGTTCTTCATCGTCCTCTGGCAGTTGACCGGCGTGGGGATCGCCGGCGCGATCCTCATCGTCGGGGCGCTCAGCCTCATCCAGTGGTACACGTCCGACAAGGTCGCGCTGATGGCCTCCGGGGCGAAGGTCGTGACCCCCGACCAGGCGCCCGAGCTGCACGCCATGGTCGACCGGCTCTGCGCGATGGCCGACCTCCCGAAGCCGCGCGTCGCGGTGATCGACACCGACGTCCCGAATGCGTTCGCCACCGGCCGTAGCCCGAAGCACTCGGCCGTGGCGGTCACCACCGGCCTCTGGAACCGGCTGGAGAAGCCGGAGGTCGAGGGCGTGATCGCCCACGAGCTCTCCCACATCGGCAACCGGGACGTGACGATCATGACCGTGGCGAGCTTCTTCGCCATGGTCGCGGCCATGCTGACCCGCTTCGGCCTCTACGGCGGGATGTTCGGCGGCCGGAGCCGCGACGGCGGCGGCGCGCCGGTCTGGCTGATCATGATGCTCGTCTCGATGGTCACCTACGTGCTCAGCTGGGTGCTGATGATGGCCATCTCCCGCTACCGCGAGTACGCCGCCGATCGCGGCGCGGCGCTGATCACGGGCGCGCCGGAGAACCTGATGAGCGCGCTCCAGAAGATCGCCAGCCGGATCACCCAGATCCCGCAACGCGACCTACGCGAGGTCGAGGGGATGAACGCCTTCTTCATCATCCCGACGAACGTGCGCTCAGCCGCCGCCGAGCTGTTCATGACGCACCCGCCGCTCGAGAAGCGGCTCGCAGCCCTCTCGCGGATCGCCCGCGAGCTGGGGCGCGCGGTCTAGTTGGGCCTCCTCGACGTCCTCTTCGGCCGCAAGCGGCTCAAGGACGCGCGCGGCGACAAGCTGTTCACGCTCTCGTCGGCGTGCGTGACGATGCAGGCCGAGCTGGGGATGAAGCTAGGCGGGGCCGCAGCCGTCTGCTTCAAGCCGCTATCGGCCGGCGAGTTCGTCCGGGCCGAGAACGAGCTCCAGGAGCTGCTCGACGTCGTCGTCCAGGAGACCGGCTCGCGGATCCGGCGACGCACGGACGAGCTCGGGTTCGAGTGGCTGATCGTCGAGGACCCCGACTTCGAGGACCTCGTCACGACCGTCCACCTGATCGGCTCCGAGCTGAAGGCGCGCGGGTTCGGCTCGCGGCTGCTCGCTGCGATCTTCCGGTTCGAGCGCCGCGGCGACCCGGTCTACTGGATCTACGGGTACAAGCGCGGCGCCTTCTGGCCGTTCGTTCCGCGCGGGGAGAAGGAGCGCGACAACGCCGGGGAGCTGGAGCTGAAGGCCAAGCTGGAGCGCGAGCTTCCCGTGGAGCCCGACCTCTCCCGCTGGTTCGCCCTCTTCGACGCTCCCGTCTAGGCGAGCGCCGGCGCGACCTCCGCCTCGAGCTCCCGCGGGACACGGACGCGGAACCGCTCCTCGGCCTCGCCGCGGGCGGCCCGGTACGCCGCGACCGCCTCGCCGATCGAAGCGGGCGCGCGCTCGACGCCGAGCGGTGCGAGGAGGTGCCCGTGGAGCGTCGCCAGCTGCGACGCGACGAGGTCGTGCTTCCCCGCCGCCCGCTTGGCTGCGAGC
>JACVRU010000084.1 GCA_014534295.1 Thermoleophilia bacterium
ATCGTCTTCGTGACCCCCGAGTCCGCCCCGCAGGACGAGCAAACCGACGAGCTGGTCGACCGCCTCAGGGGCGACGTCGTCCCGACGGCCACCGCCGGCGGCGACGCGGTCGCCTACGTCTCCGGCCAGACCGCCGCCTTCAAGGACATCGCCGACCAGATCTTCGAGCGGATGCCGCTGTTCCTGCTCTACATCATCGGCGTCACGCTGATCGTGCTGGCGATGGCGTTCCGGTCGATCGTGGTCTCGGCAACGGCGGCGATCACGACCCTGCTCTCCGCCTTCGTCGGCTTCGGCGTCCTCACGCTCGTCGTCCAGGAGGGCCACCTGATCGGGCTCACGGGGCTCGACCAGACGGGGCCGATCGAGACCTTCGTCCCGCCGATCGCCTTCGCGATCCTCTTCGGGCTCTCGATGGACTACATGATCTTCCTGACCAGCCGCATCCGGGAAGAGCGCGTCCACGGTCTCGAGACGCGCGAGGCGGTCGAGCATGGAGTCTCGGCGATCGGCCGCGTGGTCGTCGCCGCGGCGCTGATCATGGGCACGGTCTTCGCCGCCTTCCTGCTCAGCGCAGACCGCATCCCCAAGGAGTTCGGGCTGCTGCTCGCGGTCGCCATCCTCACCGACGCCCTGATCGTGCGCATGACGCTCGTGCCCGCCCTCCTCACCCTCCTCGGCGAGCGGTCCTGGTACATGCCGCGCTGGCTCGACCGGCTGCTCCCCGACCTCACCATCGAGCCCCCGCAGCAAGCCACCGAGACGCCGAGGATCCCCGGCAAGCCGCCCGCTGAGGCAGCACCGCGCGCCGGCGAGCGCCCCGCCGAGGTCGGGTCGCCTGCATAGTGACCTCGTCCCGAGTGTGGAGGGGCCGGCCGCCGGCCCCTCCACACGAGACCACGGAGGTTCAAGATGAGTCGTGAAGCCTGGCTGATGCTGCACGTGCTCGGGGTCGTGCTGTTCCTCGGGAACATCATCGTCACCGCCGTCTGGAAGGTGCTCGCCGACCGGACGAAGAGCCCGCCCGTCGTGGCCTACGCGCAGCGCCTGGTCACGAGGACCGACATCGCCTTCACGGCGACGGGCGTCGTCCTGATCCTCGTGTCCGGACACGTCCTGGCCGAGGACCTGGGCGGAGTCTTCGGCGGCCCCACGTGGCTCATGATCGGCTGGTCGCTCTTCGTCGCGTCGGGCGTGATCTGGGCGGCCGCGCTGATCCCGATCCAGGTCATGCAGGCGCGGCTCGCACGACGGTTCGCGAGCGAGGCCGTGATTCCTGAGCGGTACTGGCGCCTCTCGACGCTCTGGTCGGTCTTCGGCGCGGTGGCAACGATCCTGCCGCTGGCGAATCTCTACTTCATGGTCGTCAAGCCGAGCTAGGGCGAGCGCCTGATTTCATCGACTGGTAAGAACTCGTGCAGCGCGCCGCAACGTGCCGCGTGTTTCGTGGGGATGTCCAAACAGGAGATGCAAGGAGTGACCGGCTCGCGCTCGCCCATCGTCGCCCTCGTCCTCGTCGTGCTCGCGCTCGGGCTCGCTGGCTGCGGCGGCGGCGACGACCGCCCTCCGCAGCAGGCGGGCGAGCCGACCGTAACGCAGCCGGCGACCTCTGCGGAGGAGCCACCGGGCGAGACGGCGGAGGACGAAGAGGCCGCTGGGCGGCGCCCGAGCGGCGAGGAAGGACTGCGCGTGGCCGCCGAGCGGGCTCGGATCGTCGCCGAGGACTCCGACTTCGGCCGCGTCCTCTTCGACGCGAACGGCCAGGTCGTGTACGTCTTCGAGAACGACCGCCCGAACGAGTCGAACTGCACGAGGGCGGACTGCGTGCGGGCGTGGCCTCCCGTCCTGACGGAGCAGGACCCGTCGGCCGGTGACGGCGTCGACGCAGGCCTGCTTGGGACGATCCGCCGCGACGACGGCTCGCTGCAGGTGACGTACAAGGGCCGGCCGCTCTACTTCTACGAACACGAGGGGCCCGGTGAGATCCGGTGCCACGACGTCGACCTCCACGGAGGCCTCTGGTGGGTCGTCACCCCGGAGGGCGAGCCCGCCGACTGAGCGCACCGTTGAAGGTCACCGCCGAGGCAGCGCGCCGGTTCCTCGCCGCGCACCACCTGCTCGCGCCCGCGCGCTCGCTCGCGGGCGGGCCCGAGGCCGTGCTCGAGGTCTTCCGCCGGTTCGGCTCGATCCAGTTCGATCCGCTGGCGGTCGCCGGCCGGAACCACGACCTCGTCCTCCACGCCCGCGTCGCCGACTACGAGCCTGCCTGGTGCGACCTGCTCTACGAACGCCGGCGGATCTTCGAGGCGGTGAACAAGGGGCTCGCCCTCGTGCCGACGGAGGAGCTCCCGTGGTTCCGAACACCGATCGGCCGCAGCGCGTCGCGCGCGCTCGCCGAGCACCCCGAGGTGGTCGAGCGCGTGCTGGAGCGGATCCGGGCCGAGGGGCCGCTCACGTCGCTCGACTTCGAGCAGGAGCGCGGGTCCACCGTCGACTGGTTCGGCGCGCCGACGAACGTCGTGCGCGCCGTGCTGGAGGCGCTCGCGGTCACCGGCGTGCTCGGGCTCGCCCGCCGCGAGGGAAACCGGCGCAACTACGACGTGGTCGAGCGGCTGCTGCCCGCGGACGTGCTCGCGCGCGAGGTGCCGCTCCACGAGCAGCTGCGCCACAGGATGCTCTCGCGCTACCGCGCCCACGGTCTCCTCGGCGTCGGCGCCGCCGGCGACGTCTTCCAGGGCCTCGGCCCTGCGAAGCCGATGCCGGAGCGGCCGGAGCTCGCGGGGCGGACCGCCCTCCGCGAGGAGCTCGTCGATAGCGGCGAGCTCGTCCGCGTCGCCGTCGAGGGCCTGCGGGGGCCGCGCTTCGTGCTCCGAGACGAGGCCGAGCTGCTCGCGGCGCCGCCCGATCCGCCCGCCTCGGTCGCGTTCCTGCCGCCGATGGACCCGTTGATGTGGGACCGCAGCTTGCTGAAGCCCCTATACGACTTCGACTGGGTCTGGGAGGTGTTCACCCCGGAGCCGAAGCGCCGATGGGGCTACTACGTGCTGCCGATCCACTTCCGCGACCGCTTCGTGGGGCGCATCGAGCCGCGGATAGACCGGGCCGACGGTCGTGTCCGCGTGCTCGGCCTCTGGTGGGAAGCAGGCTTCGTCCCCCGGAGGGCAGAGGGCTTCGTCGACGCGATGCGAGAGGCGCTCGGCGCCTACGTCCGCTTCGCCCGCGCCGACCGGCTCGAGTGGGCGCCCCACCTCGGCGGGGAGAAGCGGCTCTCCCCCGCGTAGGATCGCGCCGTGCGCGAGCTACGACCCGGACTCTGGCACTGGCAGGCGCCGCATCCGGAGGGGACGCCGGACGAGCACTTGGTCCAGGCGGTCTCGTCCTACGCGCTCGACGACGGCGAGCGGCTCCTGCTCTTCGACCCGCCGGGGGTTCCCGAGGAGCTGATCGAACTCTCTGGCGACCGCGAGTCCGCGGTCGCGCTCACCGCCGAGCAGGCGGCCGGCGGCAGCCCCGACCTCGCCTGGCTGCTGGCCGGCGAGGGCGAGGGGCGCTTCTACGCGGCGGGCGACCGGCAGCCGTTCGGCGTCGAGGCGTTCGCGGCGCGGGACCGGAGCGACCTGATCCTCTGGATCGAGCGTGTCGGCGCCCCGACCGACCGGACGGCCCTCGAGCGCGCGCTGGCCTGAGCAGTGGGCGCCAGCCGCAGCCGGGGTTACGCCCCGATCCGGGACTACGCCGCCATCGGCGACGGCCGAACGGTCGCCCTCGTCGCCCGCGACGGCTCGGTCGACTGGCTCTGCCTGCCCGACCTCGACTCACCGAGCGTCCTCGGCGCGCTCGTCGACGCGGAGCGGGGCGGCCGGTTCGCCCTCGAGCCCGAAGGCCCGTGCGAGGCCACCCGCCGCTACCTGCCGGAGACGAACGTGCTCGAGACCACATTCGCCACGGCGGCGGGCACCGTCCGCGTGACCGACGCCATGACCCTGCCGCGGGGCGGACTCGGCCCGTATCGCGAGCTCGTGCGGCGCGTGGACGGCCTAACGGGTACGGTGCCGCTCCGCTGGAGCCTCGAGCCGCGGTTCGGTTACGCGGGCCGGACGACGCGGATCGAGCGACGGGCCGGCGTTCCCGTGGCCGTGAGCGGCCGCGACGCGGTCGCCCTCTGCGCCTGGGACGCGGGGGAGCCCGCCGACGGCGGGGACGCGATCGTGGGCCGGTTCGAGGCCCGCGAGGGCAGGAGCAGCCTGCTCGTGCTCGGAGCGGCCCACCAGGAGCCGCTCGTCCTGCCCTCCCGCGACGACGCGGAGCTCCGGCTGCACGAGACCGAGCGGTCGTGGCGCGAGTGGGCGCGCGACCGCGAGTACGACGGGCCCTGGCGGGAGGCGGTGCTCAGGAGCGCGCTCGCGCTGAAGCTCCTCGTCTTCGCGCCCTCGGGTGCGATCGCCGCCGCCGCGACGACCTCCCTGCCGGAGGAGATCGGCGGCGCGCGCAACTGGGACTACCGCTTCTCCTGGCCCCGCGACGCCTCCTTCGCGCTCCAGGCGCTGCTGGCCCTCGGCTGCGCGCCCGAGGCCCGCGCGTTCTTCTCCTGGATGCTGCACGCTTCGCGGCTGACGCACCCCCGCCTGCACGTGCTCTACCGCCTCGACGGGCGCGCCGAGGCCGAGGAGGAGTCGCTCCCCCTCGCCGGTTACCGCGGGTCGCGGCCGGTCCGGATCGGGAACGGGGCCGCCCAGCAGGTCCAGCTCGACGTGTACGGCGAGCTGCTCGTGGCCGCCGCGCGCTTCGCTTCCGCCACCGGCGGGCTCGACCGAGACCACGCGCGGCGCCTCGCGGAGGTGGCGGACTTCGTCTGCGAGTGCTGGGAGCAGCCGGACGCCGGGATCTGGGAGTCGCGCGGCGAGCGCGCGCACTTCGTCCAGTCGAAGTTGATGTGCGCGGTGGGGCTCCGACAGGCCTGCGAGCTCGCCGAGGGCGGCCTGCTCCCCGCGGGCAACCGGGCTCGCTGGGGCCGCGAGGAGCAGCGCATCCGCGACTTCGTCGAGACTCGGGGCTGGTCGGAGCGGCAGCGGGCGTACGTCCAGCGGCCGGGGGACGAGCGGCTCGACGCGTCGCTGCTCGTCGCAGTCCTCGCGGGCTACGACGAGCCCCGGGCGCCGCGCCTGCTCGCGACGGTCGACGCCGTGCGCCGGGAGCTCGGCCGCGGCCCGCTGATCCATCGCTATCTCGGGGACGACGGGCTCCCCGGCGAGGAGGGTGCGTTCCTCGCCTGCTCGTTCTGGCTCGTCGAGGCGTACGCCCGGCAGGGACGCCTCGACGAGGCGGCGGCGCTGATGGACGAGCTCGTGCCGCTCGCCAACGACGTCGGCCTCTTCGCGGAGGAGATCGACCCGGCGACCGGCGAGTTCCTCGGGAACTTCCCGCAGGGCCTCTCGCATCTCGCGCTGGTCAACGCCGCCGTCTCGATCGAGGAGGCGCGGGCGTGATCTGGGGCGCCCTCGTCGGCGGCCTCGCCGGCACGCTCGTCCTGACGACGTTGCTGCGCGCGGCCAGCGAGCTCGGCCTGACGCGGATGGATCTCCCCTTCCTGCTCGGGACGGCGGTGACCGCCGACCGCGTGCGCGCGAAGGCGGTCGGGTACGCGCTGCACGCCGTCTTCGGCCTCGTGTTCTCGCTCGCGTACTACGCCGTCTTCGCCGTCGTCGGCCGCAGCGGCTTCGTGCTCGGGGCGGCCTTCGGCCTCGTCCACGCGCTGTTCGCCGGCAGCGCGCTCGTCAACGTCCTCCTGCCGGTCGTGCATCCGCGCATGGGCACCGGCTTCACGGCCGCCGGCTCGGCGCCGCTGCTCGAGCCGCCCGGCTTCATGCTCCTCAACTACGGCCGCCAGACGCCGCTGGCGACCGTCGTCGCGCACGTCGCCTACGGCGCGATCGTCGGCGGCTTCGTGTCCCTCTCAGGCTAGGCGAGCTCGTGGGCGAGCGGCCGGAGCGCGGCCGCCTCGACCGCGAGCTCGACGGTGCCCGGCCCCCAGCGGGCGACGTCCTCCGCCGGGACGAACCGCGCGGCCCGGATCGCGTGCCGGAACAGCGTCGTGAGGAGGGCGGGCCCACGGGCGCGTCCCTCCGGATAGCCCCACGCGTGGGCGACCGCGGCCAGCGCGCCCCCGCCGACGACGATCCCGGCCGCACGGAAGCCGTCCGCGGTGATGCGGACGTCGCGGACCGGGCCGAGGGGCGCGCCCGAGGCGTCGACGACGTCGCAGGAGAGCAGCTCACTCGCGCGCATCACCGGCGCCGGGCAGGCGGCCGACAACGTTGCGGGCGAGCCACCGCTCGAGGCCGGCCACGTCCGGGAGCTCCTCGAGGCGGGCGCTCAGGCTCACGAACGGCTCGAGCTCCACGACCAGTGCGGGATCGATTCGCGTCGGCCCCTCGCCGCCGCCGGGCCGCAAGCGAGCCGCGCTCCCCGCGAGCCAGCGGCCGAGCATCCCGCCGAGCCGCTCCCCGAGCGCCTGCGCGCCGGTGAGGATCGCCTCCACGCCGACCACGGCGCCGTCTTCCACGGCGAGCTCGAGATCGTCGACCCGGCCGACGGGCAACCGGTCGCGATCGACGATCTGCTTGTCGAGCAGCCCGTGGCGCACGCTCACGTGCCGGCTCATGCGGCCCCCGCGCGCGTGAGGACGAGGAGCGGCAGGGCAGCCAGGGACACGACCACGCTGACGGCGATCGTCGTCGTCCCGACCGCGTTCGAGAGCCGGCCGTTCGCCAGGTCGCCCATCACCTCGCGGTCGTTCCCGACCAGCAGCACCGGGATGAACAGGAACGGAAGCAGGACGGCGCTGCAGACGACCGCGAGGATGGTCACGGTGATGGGGTCGACCGTCGTGAGCGCGAGCGCGGTCGAGCCGAGCAGGAGCAGGAGCACCACGGTCGTGAACCGCGAGGCCCGCACCGGCGGCTGCAGCTTCCCGTACGACCAGCCGAAGTACTGCGCGACGTCGTAGCCGCTCGCGAGCAGCGTCTCCAGCGTGGCGCCGAATGTCGCCGCGAAGATGCCGAGGATCGCGATCGCCAGGCCGACCTTTCCCAGCGCGACCGCGACCGGGAGCGCCGTCTGGGAGATGTGCTCGACGTGGATGCCCCGCTCGAAGAAGACCAGGAACGCGACCGCCTGGATCGCCACCGCCAGCAGGCCGCCGAGCGGGAAGCCCACCACGACGTTCACCCTCATCTCGACGAGATCCTTCGGGCGCCAGCGGCTCTCGACCGCGCCCGAGGAGAAGAAGAACATCTCGTACGGCGTCATCTGCGCGCCGATCAGGACGACGACGAAGAACAGGTACGCCCCCCAGCTCTCGCCGGCCGTCGGCACGAGCGTGGTCGCCGAGTCGAGCACGCTCGACCAGTCGGGCCCGAGCTGCCAGACCGCGACCACGTAGACGAGCATCGCGAGCCCCAGGATCCCGTAGAGCCGCTCCATCACCGCGAACGGCAGCAGCCAGATCACGGCGAGGACGAGTACGGCCGCGACCGGTACCCAGAGCAGGTAGTGCACGCTGGTGGCGAGCTCGAGAGCGAGCGCGACCCCCGCGAGCTCGGCCATCACGAGCAGCCCAGTGACCAGGAAGGAGCCGACGAGGCCGAAGAGTGCGTAGCGCGGGCCGAGCCGGGAGCGCGCGAGCGCGAGCGCGGGGCGTTGCGTCTTCAGCGCGATCCGGCCCGACATCTCCGCGAAGCACATGATCCCGGCCACCGAGAAGAGCGTCACCCACGCCAGCCGCAGCCCGAAGCGGGCGCCCACCTGCGCGTCCGCCACGATGTCGCCGATGTCGATGAACCCGCCGATCGCCGACAGCGTCCCGAGCGTGAAGGCGAAGAGCTTGCTCACGGGTCCGCCCGCCGCGCGGCCGATTCGAGGCGCACGGACAGCCGGGCCAGCGGCCTGGCCAGCGCCGGCAGCGCGTCCCAGCGCCCGTCCTCCGCGGCGATCCGCAGCCGCGCGAGCGTCTCCGTGACGTCGGTGCCGAGCGCCGCCACCTCCGAGCGGACGGCGCGCGTCTCGCCGCGCGGGTCCCAGCCGGCGAACCTCGACGTTGCCGCTGCCGCGTCCCGCTCGGCCTCCCCGAGCGAGACCCTCACCGCCTGCCCGGTGACGTTTCCGCGCACGTGCTCCCGGACCCAGAGCCTGGCCGTCTCGACCTGCGACCTGAGCGTCTCGGCGGTCAT
>JACVRU010000095.1 GCA_014534295.1 Thermoleophilia bacterium
GCCGGTGCGCATCTCGGCCTCCGAGGCGATTAGCTCGCCGACGAGGTGGTCCTCAAACTCGGTCCCGCGCGCCGCCTCCTGGAGCTCCTCGAAGCGGTTCGTGAGCTCGAGCGTCTCCGGGTCGAGCAGCGCGAACTCCTCCTCCACGGCGACGGTGAAGTCCCGGCCCTCGTCGAAGCCGTCGCGGGCCTGGCGGATCAGCTCGTCGGTGGGAAGCTTCTGCTCCTCGCCCACGCGGGCACTATTGCATTTGAAGCGCTGCCAGCAGCCGCCCGGCGACGTGGGCCCAGCTCCAGCGCTCGACCGCCGCGCTCCGGGCCGCTGCGCCCAGCCGCGCGCGCTCGTCGGGCGGGAGCGCGAGCAGTTCCGACAGGCGGGCCCGCAGCTCGCGGACGTCCCCGCTCGGGAAGGATGCGAGGTGCGCGTGCTTGGATGGGTAGTGCGCCTCGAGCCCGGCGGCGATCTCGGCCAGGCCGGAATGGCGGGCGACGAGCGGAGGCGCGCCCGCGGCGGCGGCCTCGGCGGCGACCATGCCGAAGGCCTCGGGGAAGATCGAGGGCACGACCGCCGCGTTCGCGAGCGGAAGCAGGTGGCGGAGGTGGCGGTGCTCGAGCGGGCCCGTGAAGAGGGTGCGCTGCGGCGCCTGCGCCTCGAGCTCCGCCCGGTAGTCGCCGAAGCCCACGATCACCGCGCGCGCATCGAGCCCGTGCAGGACCTCGAGCAGCAGGTGCACGCCCTTGTTCCGCAGCAGCTTCCCGAAGTAGACGACCGTCGGCGCGTCGTCGGCCAGGAACCCGGCCAGCCGCTCGGCGTTGCCCTCGTCCGGGAGGCGCTCGTTGCGGCTGCCGGGGTTGGGCGGGTCCGCACGGGCCTCGTCCAGCAGCCGCGCGAGCGCCTCGTCCCGCGGCTCCGGCACGAACTCCTCGACGTCCACGCCCGGCGGGACCTCGTGGACGCGGTCGACGTGTCCGACCACCTCCTCGAGCACGCGGCGGATGTGCGCCGAGCCCACGAACACCGCGTCGGCGCCCGCGAGGCTCTCCCTGCCCCACGCCTCGAGCTCCGCGTTCCCGCGCAGCGAGTACTCGAGCTCGGAGCCGTGGGCCTTGACGGCGTAGCGGGCGCCCGTGGCCGCGGCGACGGCGCCGCCGAGGAGGACGTGGTTGGCGAACACGAGGTCGGCGGGGAGCCGCTCGCGCAGGGCGGCCGCGTTGAGCTCGACGAAGCGCTCGCGCTCCTCGCGGGTGAGGTCCTGGAGCAGCCTTGCCTCGACCCCCTCGTAGCGGTCGAGGACGAACACCGGCAGCAGGCCCCCCACATCGGGCCGCACGACCTCGGCGCCGCCGAGGTCGAAGCGCTCCGGATCGGGCTCCTGGCAGAAGACGACGACTTCGTGCCCGGCGCGGCTCCACTCCCGGGCGAGCGACCGCGTGTAGACGTTCGAGCCCGTTCCGCCCAGGAGGTACCCGTGCCAGAGAAGGATCTTCACGCCGCCAGTCTGAGCCATGTCTCGGGGCCTGTCCCCCAGGCATGGCCGGTCAGGCGAGGTGGAAGTACAGCGCGTGGAGGAGGTCGACGGCCGGGTTGGACGTGTGGACGACGACGTCAGAGGGCGTGTCGATCAGGGCCTCCGAGTAGTTGATGATGATCCGGATGCCGGCGGAGACGAGGTCGTCGGCGGCGCGCTGCGCGCTCCCGGCGGGCACGGCGAGGACCCCGACGACGATGTTCTGCTCGCGTGCGATGGCGGCGAGCCCGGCGTAGTCGCTGACCAGGACGCCGCCGAGGCTGCGCCCGATCTTCTCCGGGTCGGTGTCGAAGATGGCCGCGATGTTGATCCCGTGCTCGGCGAAGATCGGCGAGCTCGCGATCGCCTCGCCGAGGCGCCCGGCGCCGACGACCGCGATGTTGTGCTGGCCCTGCGTCCGCAGGATCTTCCGGATCTCGTTGAGGAGGGAGTCGATCGAGTAGCCGACGCCGCGCTTGCCGAACTTCCCGAATGTGGACAGGTCGCGGCGGATCTGGGTCGCGTTGATGTTCGTGTAGTCGGAGATCTCCTGGGACGAGATCCGCTCCTTGCCCATCTTCCGCGCCTGTGTCACCACCTGCAGGTACCGCGACAGGCGCGCCGCGACACCAACTGTCAGCCGTTCCGCCACCCGGTCTCCTCGGTCGACTTTGTAACAGTCCGGGGAGTGTGCCAGCCCCCGTGCAGAGCCGCGCCGGGAAGCTACCCGGCGCGCGCTCGTGACAGCTTGCGTCTGAAGGCCTCCTGGTCCACGAAGTAGACGAACGCCCGCTCGCCGCCGATCTCGACGACAGGTAGCCACTCTCGGTGGCGCTCCTCCAGCTCGGCGACGCCCGTGATCTCCACCTCCTCGAGCTCGAACCCGAGCTCCTCCCGAAGGGCCGCGAGCGTCTCGCGGGCGCGCTCGCAGAGGTGGCAGCCGACGGCGGTGTAGAGCCGGACGCCCGGCGAGCCTACGGGTACAGCCCCCGCGTCGTGGTCGCCTCGCCGACGCGCTGAACCGCGAGTCCGTAGGCGGCGAAGCGCATGCTCACGCTCCGCTCCTCGTGCGTGTTCCACGTCTCGTGGAAGGCCCTGGTCATGATGTCGTTCAGCTTCGCGTTGACTTCGGCCTCCTTCCAGAAGTACTCCTGGAGGCCCTGGACCCACTCGAAGTACGAGACGACGACCCCGCCCGCGTTCGCGAGCACGTCCGGGAGGACGAGCACGCCCTGGTCCTCGAGGATCGCGTCGGCGCCCGGCGTGGTCGGCCCGTTGGCGCCCTCGACGACGATCTTCGCCTTCACGCGCGGCGCGTTCTCCTCGTGGATGACCTGCTCGAGCCCGCAGGGCGCGAGCACGTCGCACTCGAGCAGCAGCAGGTCCTCGTTCGAGATCGGCTCGGCTCCGCCGAGCCCGGCGAGCGTGCCGGTGTCGCGCTTGTGGGCGAAGGCCGCCGCGACGTCGATCCCGTTCGGGTTGTGGAAGGCGCCGGAGGAGTCGGAGACGGCGACCACGGTCCCGCCGTCCTCCGCGAGGAACTTGGCGAGGTAGCTGCCGACGTTGCCGAAGCCCTGGATCGCCGCGGTCGTCCCCTCGATACGCTGGCCGTCCAGCTTGCGCAGCGCCTCGCGCAGGCAGTAGTGCGCGCCGCGCGCGGTCGCCTCCTCGCGGCCGAGCGAGCCCCCGATCTGCACCGGCTTGCCCGTGACGACGCCGAGCACGGAGTGGCCCTTGTTCATCGAGTAGGTGTCGAAGATCCAGGCCATCACCTGTGCGTCGGTGCCGACGTCCGGAGCAGGGATGTCCCGCTCGGGACCGATCTCGTTGATGATCTCGCTCGTGTAGCGGCGGGTCATCCGCTCGAGCTCGCCGCTCGACATCGACTTCGGATCGCAGACGACCCCGCCCTTCGCGCCGCCGAACGGAATCCCCATCAGCGCGCACTTCCAGGTCATCCACATGGCGAGCGAGCGCACCTCGTCGAGCGTGACGTCGGGGTGGTAGCGGATCCCGCCCTTCGACGGCCCGCGCGCGATGTTGTGCGTGACCCGGTAGCCCTCGAAGACATGGACCGAGCCGTCGTCCATCCGCGTCGGGATCGAGACCGCGACCGCCTTCTTGCACTGCGAGAGGACGGCCACCAGGTTCTCGTCGATCGCGAACGCCTCCCCGACCGACCGCAGCTGCTGCTTCGCGAGCTCGAAGGGATTCTCCCGGAGGTGGGTGACGGTCGGTGCCGCTGCGGTCATGACGCTCCCTTTCGCGCGAGGTTGGGAAGGGGAGTCTATTTGATGCCGAATTGCAGCGCCTTTGCCACGGGTGGGCCCTGACCCGCCGGGAACGCGACGAGCCGGAGCCTGTAGCCTCCAGGTGCGAGCGGCCGGCCCTCCGGGTCGCGTCCGGTCAGGCCGAAGGCGTACCGCCCTGGCAGGAGCTGGCGCACGCGGACGAGCACGCCTAGGCGCTCGCCGGCCCCGGACCAGAGCTCGACGTCGAGCCGCGAGACGGGCTCGATCTCGTCGACGCCCCCGACGGTCCGGACCGCGCCCGCCCGTACCGTCAGGATCGCCGGCCGCGTCTCCGAGGGCTCGAAGGCCCGTTCGGACAGCCTCACCGTCCCCAGGAGGGCGCCCCGCGCGGGGCCGAAGGCGACCGCGAACGGCACGCGGAGCGGGACGCCGGAGGACGGTCGGACGAGCAGGTTGCCCTCGGCGGGCGGGCCGCCGTCCGCCGCGATCGCCACGGCGGCCGTGAGACGGACGCGCGCCCGCTGCCCCGGCTCGAGGGTCAGCGTCGCGGGCTCGACCGTGAAGCGGGTCTCCGCCGCAGGGAAGTCGTGGCGCTCCACGGAGAGGCTCAGGCGCAGCGTCCTCGTCGAGACGTTGCGGACGTTGGCCGTCAGCGTGCGGCGCCAGTCCCTGCCGCTCGCGCGGCCGAACGCGAACGACGTAGGCCGCGCCGCGAGCTCGGCGGCCGCGGCCGCGCCGAGGTCGAGGAGCCCCGCTCCCTGGGCGACGACGGGGACGCGTTCGAGCGGCTTCGCGGACCCCGCGAGCAGCGCCCGCAGCGTGGTCGCGTCCAGGCCCGGCCTGGCCTGCGCGAGCAGGGCCGCCGCCCCGGCGACAACGGCCGCCGCGGCGCTCGAGCCGTTGATCGTGCTCAGGCGCGGCTCGCCGTCCTCCGTCACGCCCGGCTCGCTCGTGGCCACGGCCACCCCGGGCGCGGCGAGCTCGGGCTTGACGCGCCCGTCGAACGCCAGGCCTTGGGAGGAGAAGCCGGCGACACGCATCGCGAGCGGATTGGTCGCACTCTCTGCACCCCCGATCGAGAGGCCGACGCTGAGGTCGCGCTCGACGGCGTCCCGGATCGCACCGGCCTCGGCGACGGTCACCGTCGCCACCGGGACGGCCGTCTCTCCGCCGAGGCCGAGCCCGCCCGCCGGGATCCGGCTGCCGTAGAGGACGACCGCGGCGGCACCGGCGCGGATCGCGTCGCCGACGATCCGGCGCGGGTCAGCACCCGCGGGGACGAGCGCAGCCTTCCCCGCGACGAGACTGAAGCCGTCCTCGTCGAAGAAGTCCGCGAGCTCGAGCGCGGCCGCCTGCTCGGCCGGGCGGGAGCCGGGCGAGAACACGCGCGGCAGGGCGACGCCGAGCGTCACCGGGTCGTCGGGCCCGGCGAGCCCGGCGAGCCGGGCGACCCGGTCCACGATCAGGTTGAGGCCGGTGCGGACGACGAACCGGGCGCGCCGGTCCATCGGCCGCAGGTCGGCTGCGCCGACGGTCAACGCCGCCTGCGCCCCGCCCGGCCCGGAGATGCTCCCGTAGCCGGGGCCCTTCGGACCCTCGTTGCCTGCGGCGGCGACGACGAGCGTGTCGAGGGTGAGCGCGCCGGCGACGGCCTTCGCGAGCGGGCCGCCGGCGAAGGCCGCGTACCGCTCGGCCACTCCGACGAGCGCCACGCGGGCCGCGTCGTGGGCGTTTCCGTCTCTGTTCGGGTCGACCGCGCGGTCGAGGCCCGCGATCAGCTGGTCGGTGCGCGCGTAGACGGCCCAGCCGCCGGTCGCGTCCCGCTGCCACCCCGCCACCCGGATCGGCAGGACCGATGCCCTCGGGGCGACTCCCTGGATGCCGCCTGGCTCGCCGCCCCCGACGAGGATCCCGGCGAGCTCCGTCCCGTGGCGCTCGAGCGCCGAGGCGTCGTCCGGCCGCGCGGCCGCCTCGGCGGAGGGGCTGTCGCCGACGATGTCGAGGCCGGGGAGGAGCCGCCCGCTGAGCGCCGGCTGGGCGCGGTCGACGCCGGTGTCGAGGAGCGCGATGGTGACCCCGTGCCCGTCGTAGCCGGGTAGCCCGAGCGGCGCAGAGACGCTCTCGCCGGCGGCGAGCAGGCGCGACGAGTCCGCCGCCGGGAACGCAGCCCGCACGGGGTAGACGCCCTCGACTGCCTCGGAGCGCTCGACCTGGGCGAGCGACCCCGGATCGAGCGTCGCGGAGAAGCCGTTCAGCACGCGGGTGAAGCTGAGCTCGGGCTGGACGCGCGCGCCGCGCACGATCATCCCGGACGCGAACAGCCTCTGTCCCGAGACGATCGAGCGGTGCCATGTGCGGTGCTGGCGGTCGGTGGCGCGGCCTCCCGCCTGACGGACGCGGTCGGCGAGGGAGGGCGCCTTCAGCACCACGATCACGCGCTGGCCGAGGTCGACCGCCGCCGGCTCGCCGCCGACGAGGCCGGCCCAGGCCTCCGCCTCCGCCTCCGAGGCCGCGCGTGCGCCGACGAGCGAGCCCGTCAGAACGGCGAGGGCGGTCGCGACGGCCGCGACGACGGCCAGCCCGGCGAGACTAGAGCGAAGCGGAGGCATAGGCGTCGAGCGAAAGGTACTCGGGGTAGCGGAGGCCCTCGGAGTAGCGCGCGGCCGAGCCGATCATGGCCGCGTTGTCGGTGCAGAGCGTGAGGGGCGCGGCGGCCGCCTCCGGGAGCGAGGCGCGCAGCTCCGAGTTCGCGGCCACCCCCCCGACGACGGCGAGCCGCTCGTGCCCCGTGCGGCGGGCGGCCTCGCGCGTCCGCTCGACGAGGGCGCGCACGATCGCACGCTGGTACGAGGCGGCCAGGTCGGCGCGCCGCCGGGCCGCCTCCTCCTCGCCGAGCTCGCGCACGGCGTAGAGGAGCGCTGTCTTCACGCCCGAGAACGAGAAGTCGAGACCGGGGACCCGCGCCACGGGGAAGCCGAACGCGTCCGGGTCGCCCTCCCGCGCGAGCCCGTCGATCGCGGAGCCGCCGGGGTAGCCGAGGCCGAGCAGGCGCGCGCCCTTGTCGAAGGCCTCCCCGGCTGCGTCGTCCAGCGTGCCGCCGAGAACGTCGAACGAGCCGTGCTCCCGGACGTCGAGCAGCATCGTGTGGCCGCCGCTCGCGAGCAGGCACAGGAAGGGCGGCTCCACTGGGTCGGGCGCGAGGAAGAGCGACGACACGTGGCCGTGGAGGTGGTCGACGGGCACGAGCGGCAGGCGGCGCGACCAGGCGAGCGCCTTCGCGGCCGAGATCCCGACCAGCAATGCGCCGACGAGGCCGGGGCCGCGCGTGACGGCGATCCGCTCGACGTCCTCGAGCGTCGCGCCGGCGCCGTCCAGCGCCTCGCGCACGACCGGGACGACGAGCTCGAGGTGTCGGCGCGACGCGACCTCCGGCACGACGCCGCCGTAGCGGCGATGGAGCTCCGCCTGCGAGGCGACGACGTTGGCGAGGACGCGCCCGACGGGGCTGACCGCGGCTGCGGCGGTCTCGTCGCACGAGGTCTCGATCGCGAGGATCACGCGCCGGCGAGCCGCGCGCGCAGCCGCTGGAGCTGCGACGGCTGCGCACCCGCCGCCAGC
>JACVRU010000081.1 GCA_014534295.1 Thermoleophilia bacterium
CACCTGCTCGGCGGAGCGCTCGAGCGGGCCGCCGAGGTGCCGCTGGAGGTCGCCCGCGCAGGGGCCGATCTCGCTGCGCTCGCGGAGGAGGTGCGGCGCTCCTGCGAGCCCGCGCTCCAGGCCGACGTGGCCGGCGCCGCGGCCCTGGCCGCAGGGGCCGCCCAGGCGGCCGCCCGCCTCGTCGAGACGAACCTCGGCGCGGCGGAGGACGACCCGCGCGTGCGCGAGGCGAGCCTCCACGCCGAGGCGGCACTAGGATCGAGCCGTGGCTGAGCCGGAAGCTCCGCAGGTCGAGGAGGAGGAAGAGGAGGAGCTACCGGCGTGGAGCCTGCCCGCCGACGCCGTCGAGCGGATCGGGATCCCGGTCGAATGGCCGGAGCGCGTCGACCGGGAGTGGGCCTGGGGTGGCTCCACTGGCAAGGGCGTCAAGGTCTGCATCCTCGACAGCGGCGTCGAGGCGGGGCACCCGCTGGTCGGCGAGGTCGCCGGCGCGTGGGCGGTCTCGCTCGGCGAGGACGAGCAGGCGATCGTCGAGGAGGACGACCAGGGCGACCAGTGCGGCCACGGCACCGCCTGCGCCGGGATCGTGCGCGCGCTCGCGCCGGATGCCGAGCTCTACTCCGTCCGTGTGCTCGGCGCGGGCTACACGGGCAGCGGGCCGGTGCTTCTGGCCGGCCTGCGCTGGTCGATCGAGCAGGGCTTCCACGTCATCAACATGAGCCTCTCGACGACGAAGAAGCAGTTCGCGGCGGTCCTCCACGAGCTGGCGGACAGCGCATACTTCCGCCGGACCGTGCTCGTCGCCTCCGCGCACAACATGCCCGTGGAGAGCTTCCCGTGGAAGTTCTCGTCGGTGGTCTCCGTCGGCAGCCACGAGCTGGACGACGCGTTCACGCTCTTCTCGAACCCGGACCCCCCGGTCGAGTTCTTCGCCCGCGGCGTCGACCTCGACGTCGCCTGGCTCGGCGGCTCGACGATCCGGGTCACCGGCAACAGCTTCGCGACGCCGCACGTGAGCGGCTTCTGCGCCCTCGTGCTCGGCAAGCACCCCGAGCTGACGCCGTTCCAGCTGAAGAACGTCCTCTACCTCGTCTCGGACAACGTGGGGGGCGGGCGTGGCTGACGGCGACCTTCGCGCGGCAGTCGCGGCGGGCGTCCTCGGCGCCGAGGAGCTCTACGCGCAGCTGCTCCGGTCCGTGGTCGAGGTCGCCCGGGCGATCTTCGGGGCCAAGGCGTCGTCGATCTTCCTGCTCGACGAGGAGGCCGACGAGCTCGTCTTCGCCGCCGTCTGCGGCGAGGGGGAGGAGCACCTCGTCGGGACGCGCATCCCGTCGTCCACGGGCATCGCCGGCTGGGTGCTCGTCACCCGGCAGCCGCTCGTGCTCGAGGACCTGGCGAACGACCCGCGCTTCGCGCGCGACGTGGCCGAGGCGACCGGGTACGTGCCGAGCGGGCTGATGGCCGTCCCGCTGCTCCACGAGGAGCGCGCGCTCGGCGTCCTCCAGGTGCTCGACCGGCCCAAGCGGTCTCGGTTCACGCTCCAGGAGATGGAGTTGCTCGGCCTGTTCGCCAACCAGGCCGCGATCGCCGTCGACCTGCTCCAGCGCGCGCGCGAGGCGCGGGCGGTGCTCCAGGAGGACGAGAGCGTCGTCGCGCGCCTCGCGGAAGCCGTCCGCGCCCTGCCGGACGAGAAGAGGGAGGCGGGCCTGAAGCTCCTCGCCTCCCTCGAATCGGTGCTGCGGGACTGACTAGAGGCTCTGCGGGCGGTGGCGCAGGGAGTGCGCCTCGACGTCGTCGTCCTCTGCCTCGTCGGCCGGCTCCTCGGACGCCAACGGCAGCTTCTTGCCGCGGCGATGCGCCTCGACGTCCTCGCTCTCGCCCTCGATCCGCTCCTGCTCCTCCATCCGTGTTCCTCCCTTCGATGCGACGGGCCGGGAGGACCCGGCCCGTCGAGATTCTCCTCCGCTGGGGCTAGAGCGCCCGCGGGGACTTGCGGTGCAGCTCGAAGTCCTCGTCCTCGCCCTCGGCCTCCGGCTCCTCGTTGGCCATGATCTTCGGCTTGTTCTTGCCGTGCGCCTCGACGTCGGCGTCCTCGCGCTCGGCCTCCTCGTTGGCCATGATGCTCTTGCGGCGGTGCGCCTCGACGTCCTCCTGCTCCTCGGTGCGCTTGTCCTGATCCTCCACCGGAATCCTCCTTGTCGACGTGGCCCGTGGGCCTGATCTGTCCACGAGACGTACCTGGCCCCCGTTTTCTTCCCTCGACTCTTCCAAAACGTCAGGAACATTGCAATGCTCGCCGCGATGTCACGGTTCGGCGAGCGGCTGCGGGAGTCCCTCCGCGCCTTCCGATCGGTCTACGGCAACAAGGGGCTCCGCCGCCTCCAGCTCGCCTGGGCCGGGGCGATCGTCGGCGGCTGGGCGTACGTCATCAGCCTGGCGGTGTACGCCTACCGCGAGGACGGGGCCTTCGCGGTTGGGGCCCTGGCCGTGGCCCGCTGGGTGACGGCGGGCCTGGCGGCGCCGCTCGCCGGGATCGCAGGCGACCGCTACCCCCGGGTGCGCGTGCTCGTCGCCTCGAACGTCGTGCGCTGCGCCGCGATCGCCGGGGCGGGGGTGGCCGTGCTGGCCGGCCTGTCTCCCTACGTCGTCTATGCGCTCGCCGTCCTCGCGGCGCTCGCGGGGACGGTCTTCGGGCCGTCGGAGTCGGCGCTGATCCCCACGCTCGCCCGGTCGCCGGAGGAGCTGACGGCGGCGAACGTGAGCGCGAGCACGATCGACAGCGTCGGTACGTTCATGGGCCCGGCGCTCGGAGGCTTCCTCCTCGCGGCGACATCGCCGGAGATCGCGTTCTTCGCCGCTGCCGGCCTCGTCGCCTGGTCGGCCGTCGTCGTTTCCGGCGTGCAGGAGGGACCGCGGGCGCCTCGCGACGAGGAGGAGGGGGCGCTCCGCGGCGGGCTGGCCGGCTTCCGGACGCTGTTCGGCGACTCCCGCCTGCGGCTGATTGCGGGCCTGCTCGCCGTCTACACGCTCCTCGACGGAGCGCTGGACGTCCTCATCGTCGTGCTCGCTCTCGAGACGCTCGACCTCGGCGACTCCGGCGTCGGCTTCCTCCACTCGACCGCCGGGATCGGCGGCCTGCTCGGTATCGTCGTCGCCGCGGGCTTCGTCGGCCGGAAGGGGCTCGCGTCGCCGATCGGGATGGGGATGGCGTTCTGGGGCGTGCCGATCCTGCTGATCGGCCTCTGGCCGAATCAGGCTTCCGCACTCGCGCTGCTCGCTGCCGTGGGCGCCGCCACCACGATCGTCGGCGTCGCCGGGGATACGCTCTTGCAGCGCGCCGTGCCCGAGGAAGTGCTCGCGCGTGTGTTCGGCGTCCTCGACAGCATGATGCTCGTCTCGATCGCGATCGGCGCCGCGCTCGCGCCGACCTTCGTCCACCTGATCGGCATGCGGGGGACGCTGATCGGCGTGGGGGCGATCCTCCCGCTGCTGGCGCTCGTCTCCTGGCCGCGCCTGCGGGAGATCGACCGGGCCGCGGAGGTGCCGGCACGCCCGCTCGAGCTCCTGGTCGAGCACCCGATCTTCGCGCCGCTGCCCCCGCCCCGGCTCGAGCAGCTCGCACAGCTCCTCTCGGAGCGCCGCGTCGAGGCCGGCGAGACCGTCGTCCGCCAGGGTGAGCCGGGTGACGACTTCTTCCTCGTCTCCGACGGGCTCGTCCGGGTGACCGTCGACGGTGCGGCGGCCGGGGAGCTCGGGCCGGGCGAGGGGTTCGGCGAGATCGCGCTACTGCGGGACGTGCCCCGGACGGCCACGGTCGACGCTGTGGCGCCGACGACGCTCTACGCGCTCGACCGCTCGGAGTTCCTGAGCGCGCTCGGCGGCCACGCGGAGAGCGCGGCCGCCGCGGAGGGGGTCGCCGGGCGGCGGCTCGCCGCCTACCGCCCGGCGACCGTCTGACGGAGGAGGTGGCCTACTAGGCCGCCCGCTCCAGCCGCTCCTCGGCGCGGGCGCGCGCGATGATGCGCTCGCGGTCGCCGAAGCGCGCCTGAGCGCGGAGGGCGCGGTGCTGCTCCCAGAGCTGCGCCAGCCGTTCGTCGAGCTGCTTGAGCTCGCTCGCGACGGCAGGGTCCAGCCCCTCGCCGAGCTCGCGCCACAGCTCACGCCGGCGCTCGCTCAGCGCGTCGATCTCACGGTGGATCTGCTCGTACGTGTTCATCATCCGGAAGAACGCGGTGCCCGCGACGCGTATTCCTAGTCGTAGCCGAGCTCCGCCAGCCGGTCCTCGTCGATCCCGAAGTAGTGCGCGACCTCGTGCAGGACGGTGATCTGGATCTCCTCGCGGAGCAGCTCAGGGTCGTCCCCGAACTCCTCTACGAGCGGCTCGCGGTAGATCGTCACCCGCGCCGGTAGGTACGGGTCCTCGGAGAAGAGCCCGAAGAGGTCGGGCTCCGCGGCGTTCTCCTCCTCGACCACGACGACGAGGTTCTCCAGCTTGGCGGCGAGGTCCGCGGGGAGGAGGTCGAGCGCCACCCGGACGTGCTCCTCGAACTCGGCAGCGCGCACTAGTAGTGGGGGCGCAAGGGTTGACGCGCCTTCACGAGGTGGATGGTCAGCAGCCCGAAGACGAAGCCGCCGATGTGCGCGAAGAAGGCGACGCCGCCCCCCTGCTGCGGCTCGAGGATCGAGAAGCCGCCCTGCCAGAGCTGGAACAGGAACCAGATGCCGAGGTAGAGGATCGCCGGGATCTCCCGCAGGAAGAAGATGAAGCCGAGGAAGATCGCCGTCAGCACGCTCGCGTGCGGCAGGAGCAGGAGGTAGGCGCCGAGCACGCCCGCGATCGCCCCGGAGGCGCCGATGTTCGGGATCGAAGCCGACTGCGGGTCGCCGAACCACAGCGTGACGAGCGTCTGCGCGGCGGTGGCCGCAATCCCGGCGACCAGGTACCAGAGGAGGAAGCGCAGGCGGCCGAGGGCGTCCTCGACGTTGTTGCCGAAGATCCACAGGAAGAGCATGTTGCCGCCCAGGTGGATGATGTCGCCGTGCATGAACATGGAGGTGAAGACCGAGGCGAGGAAGGGCGTGTCGTTCTGCCCGGCGACGCCGACGCACGGCCCCTGCACCTCGCAGGGGTAGTAGCCGTAGCGGATCACGTCCTCCTCGAACGGCGTCCCCGATACCTGCCAGACGAAGGCGAGGACGTTGGCGACGATCAGCGCGACCGTCACGAGCGGGAAGTGCCTGGTGGGGACGTTGTCCTTGAGCGGGAACATCAGCGGACGACGAGCGCGAGCAGCGCCTTCTGCGCGTGGAGCCGGTTCTCGGCCTCGTCCCAGAGCGCCGAGCGCGGGCCGTAGGCCACCTCCTCCGTGATCTCCTCGCCGTAGTGGGCGGGGAGGCAGTGGAGGACGATCGCCCCGGGCGACGCCTCGCGGAGGAGCTCCTCGTTCACCTGGAAGCCGGCGAACGCGCGCAGCCGGGCCTCGCGTTCCTCCTCCCGGCCCATGCTCGTCCAGACGTCGGTGTAGAGCACGTCCGCGTTGCGCGCGGCCTCGCGCGGTTCGTTCGTCAAGCGCGCGTCCGGGAGCGGCGGCTCGTACCCGGGCGGCGTCGCCGCGACGAAGTCCATACCCAGGAGGCCTGCCGCTTCCGCGAGCGACACGCAGACGTTGTTCCCGTCGCCGACGTACGCAAGCCGGACGCCCTCGAGCCGGCCGAGCCGCTCGCGGATCGTCATCACGTCGGCGAGCGCCTGGCAGGGGTGGTGCTCGTCCGTGAGGCCGTTGATCACCGGGATGTCCGCGTGCGCGGCGAGCTCCTCTACGTCGCTCTGGGCGAAGGTGCGGATCATGATCGCGTCGAGGTACCGCGAGAGGACGAGCGCGGTGTCCCGGACCGTCTCACCCCGGCCGAGCTGCAGGTCCGAGGCGGAGAGATGGAGGCCGACGCCGCCGAGCTGGGCGATCCCGGCCTCGAACGAGACGCGCGTGCGGGTCGAGGGCTTCTGGAAGATCATCCCCAGCGTGCGGCCCGGCAGCAGTCGGTGCTCCTGGCCGGTGCCGTGGGCGGCCTTCAGCCGGTCGGCGAGGTCCAGGACGGCGATCAGGCCCTCGGCCGCCCAGTCGGCGACGCGGAGGAAGTCCCGGCCCTTGAACCCGTCCGTGGCGGCGCTCACGCGGGTTTGATCGTAACGGTTCCGGGGAATTGACAGACTTGCACTTAGGTTTTATACTGTCAATACAGTCAATCAACGCCAAGGAGGTGTATCGATGGCAACGCTGGCTCGCTGGGAGCCCTTCCGCGAGCTCGCCTCGATCCAGAACGAGATGAGCCGCCTGCTGAACGCGTTCGAGGGCAACGGCCAGACGACCCAGAACTGGGTCCCCGCGCTCGACGTCTGGGAGACCGACGACGAGCTCGTCTACGCGTTCGATCTGCCGGGGGTCCCGAAGGAGAACGTCACGATCGAGTACGACGACGGGATGCTCACCCTCTCGGCGAAGCGCGAGCGCACGTTCGAGAAGGGCGACGACCGGTTCTACCGGTTCGAGCGCCGCTTCGGGACGTTTACGCGCAGCATCGGGCTGCCGCAGGGAGTCAACGAGGGCTCGATCCGCGCCGACTTCAAGGACGGCGTCCTCGAGGTCCACGTCGCCAAGCCCGAGGAGGTCAAGCCCCGCCGCATCGAGATCGGCGGCGAGTCGCAGCCCACGATCGAGGGCAGCGCCACGGCCTCCGCCTAGGACGGGCCGGAGGGGGCGACACGCGTTCCCGCCCGGGCCTCGAGGGCAGCCTCGAGCGCCCGGGCGGACGCGATCATGGCCTCGTTCCCCGTCGCCCGCGCGAAGGCCGCGCACGCCTCGAGCTTCGGCCGCATCGAGCCGGCCGACAGCTCGGGAAGCAGCGCGTCCGCTTCGTCTGGGGTCAGGCGCGAGACGGCCCGCTCGTGCGGCGTGCCGAAGTCGCGGTAGACCGCGTCGACGTCAGTGAGCACGACGAGCCGGTCGGCGCCGAGCAGCTCGGCCAGGAGCGCCGAGATCCGGTCCTTGTCGATCACCGCGTCGAGCACGCGGCCGCGCGAGACGGGGATCCCGCCGCCGCCGCAGCAGACGACGGCGGGGCCGCCCGCGGCCAGCGCGCGGATCGCGTCCAGCTCGCGGATCGTGAGCGGCCGCGGCGACGGCACGACCCGGCGCCATCCGCATGCGTCGTCGTGGATCGCCGGCCCGTCCGGGCGCGCCTCCAGGAACGGGCCGATCGGCTTCGTCGGCTGTTCGAAGGCTGGGTCGGCGGGATCGACCTCGACGTGGGTGACGACGCAGACCGCGTCGAGTGCGAGCGCGAGGTCGGAGCCGATCTGGGCCTGCGTGAGCGCGACCGCCTCGCCGAGCGGCTCGGCGGGGTGCTCTCCGACCTGCGGGCCGTTGCCGTGCGTGAAGAGCAGCTCGTCGCCGCGCAACGGGTCGAGCAGCGACGGGTCCAGCGCCTCGCGCGCGAGCAGGTGCCCGCCGAGGGCGACGACCGTCCTCAAACGAGCGCTTCGGACTCCACGAGCCCGTAGCGGGCGAGCACGTCCGCGAGCGTGGGCTCGCCGACCTCCTCGAGCCGGTAGGACACGCGCAGCGCAGGCTTGCCGAAATCGATCAGCCGGCGCAGGTCGATCGGCGTGCCGATCAGGACCACGTCGGCGTCCGAGCGCTCGATCGTCTCCCGGAGCTCCTGCATCTGCTCGCGGCCGTACCCCATCGCCGGCAGCAGCGGGCCGACGTGCGGATAGGCCTGGAAGGTGTTCGCGATCGAGCCGACCGCGAACGGCCGCGGGTCGACGAGCTCCGCGGCGCCGTGCGCCTGTGCGGCGAGCACGGCTGCGCCGTACGCCATCTCGCCGTGCGTCAGCGTCGGCCCGTCCTCGACGCAGAGCACGCGCTTCCCCTCGACGTCGACGCCGATCTCCTCGATCTCGATCGGCGACGCGGCGAGCACGACCTCGGCGGCGGGGTTGTGCTCCCGGATCGAGGCGAGCACGGCGTCGATGCCAGCCTGCGGCGCGCTGTCGACCTTGTTGACGACGCAGACGTCCGCCATCCGCAGGTTCGTCTCGCCCGGGTGGTAGCGCAGCTCGTGGCCGGCGCGATGCGGGTCGACGACGACGAGGTGGAGGCCGGGGCGGACGAACGGCGTGTCGTTGTTGCCCCCGTCCCAAAGGATCACGTCCGCCTCCCGCTCCGCGAGACGCAGGATCGCGCCGTAGTCGATCCCGGCGAAGACGAGGTTGCCCTCGGCGAGGTGGGGCTCGTACTCCTCGCGCTCCTCGATCGTGCAGTCGGCGGCGTCGAGGTCCTCGTAGCGCTCGAA
>JACVRU010000100.1 GCA_014534295.1 Thermoleophilia bacterium
GACGAGGACGGCGCCTGGGTCGAGCGGCGCAGCGGCGACGACCCGCAGCGCGTCGCCGCCGAGCTGCTGCAGTTCGTGGACGGGTGAGCGAGCAACTCGACTTCGTCGACGAGCGGCTCGTCGGCCCGGACCTCTCCAACGCCGCCTTTGGCGACTGCCGACTGGACCTGACCGCCTTCCCGCTTGCGAGGCTGAGGCGTGTCACGTTCGAGGACTGTCGGCTCGACGGGGCCCACTTTCGGGAGCTGACCGACGTCCGCTTCGAGCGCTGCGACCTCACGCACGGGGACTTCTCGAACGCGCGCTGCGCGCGGACGCAGATCAAGCGGCGCGCCCTCGACGGGCTCGGTGGCCCGCCGCCCTCAAGAGCGTCGCGATGACCATGGAGGACGTGGTCGCCGGCGCCGGCCTGTGGGCCTCGGCGCTCGGGATCACGCTCCTGGACGAGGAGGCGTGAGGTTCTGGCTCACGGGGCTGCGAGAGGAGCCGCTGGCCGGCCGCCTCCGCGGGCTCGGCCACGAGGCCGTGCACCTCCCGCTCGTCCGCGTCGAGGCGGTCGGCGACGGGCCCGTCGACGTCGGTGGCTACGACTGGGTCGTGGTCACGAGCGTGACCGGCGCGCAGGAGCTGCGCCGGCGGATGCGCGGCCGGCCCGGACTCGTGGCTGCGATCGGCGCGGCGACGGCGGAGGCCCTCGGCGGGGCCGATCTCGTCCCCCGCGTCTCCACGCAGGAGGGGCTGCTCGCGGAGCTGCCCCGGCCTGCCGGGCGCGTCCTCTTCGCCGGAGCCGAGGGCGCGCGGCGCCTGCTCGTGGAGGAGCTCGGTGCGGACTTCGTCCCGCTCTACCGCACGGTCGAGCTCGCCCCGGAGCCGCCGGGGGCGGACGTCGCGGTGCTCGGCTCCGCCTCGGCCGCGCGCGCCCTGGGGGCGATCGGCGCCCCGGTGCCGGCGGTTTCGATCGGGCCGCAGACGACACGCGCCGCGCAGGTCGCAGGCGTCAGAATCGCCGCCGAGGCAAAGACGCACGACGTGGAGGGGCTGGTCGAGGCGTGCTCGTCACTTTCCTGAGCGACTTCGGGCTGCGGGACGACTTCGTCGGGGTCTGCCACGGCGTGATGAAGCGCATCGCGCCGGGGCTCGAGATCGTCGACATCACGCACGGGATCCCGCCCCAGCACATCCTCCAGGGCGCCCTCGTGCTCGCGAACACCATCCCCTACCTGCCCGAGGGGGTGCACCTCGCCGTCGTCGACCCGGGCGTCGGCACCGACCGGAAGGCACTGGCGCTGCGGGACGCCTCCGGCCGCGTCTACGTCGGGCCGGACAACGGGCTGCTCGTCCCGGCCGCCGAGCGGAACGGCGGCGTGGCCGACGTGTTCGAGCTCGCGAGCCCCGAGTACGCATTGCCGGAGGTCTCCATGACGTTTCACGGCCGCGACGTCTTCGCGCCCGCGGCGGCCCACGTCGCCCGGGGGGTGGAGCTGGACGCGCTCGGGCCGGCCCTCGACCCGGCCGGCCTCGTCCGGATCGCGGTACCGGAGCCCGAGTTCGGCACCGGCCGTATCACCGCGACGGTGCTCTACGTCGACTCGTTCGGGAACGTGCAGGTGAACCTGAGCCGCGAGCAGCTGGAGGGCGTCGGGATCCTGCCCGGCTCGAGCGTGGAGCTCGCGTTCGGGCCAGACCGCTACTACGCGACCGCCGCGCGCACCTTCGCGGACGCGCGCGAGGGCGACCTGATCGTCTACGTCGACTCCTACGGGAACGTCTCGCTCGCCATCAACGGCGGCAACGCCGCCGCGCTGCTCGGCGCCCGGCCGGGGGCTCGGCTCCGCATCCTGCTCCGCGGCGCCCGATGACCTGGCAGCAGCGGCTCGCGCGGCTGATCACCGACGTCACCGTCCGCGTGCCCTGGCTCTGGCCCTTGCTGCGGCGGCCGATGGCGACGATGTTCGACCGGATCGCGGCCCAGTGGGACGAGGTGACCGGCCCGGAGCGGATGGTCGCGTTCGAGGCCGCGCTCGCGCGAGTCCCGGGGGAGCCGCGGCGGGCGCTCGACCTCGGCACCGGCACCGGCGACGGCGCCGTCGCGATCGCCCGCCGGTGGTCCGCCGCGGAGGTGCTGGGGATCGACGTGTCGCCGGGGATGGTCGAGGAGGCGCGTCGCAAGGCGCCCGAGCTGCGCTTCGAGGTCGGCGACGCGAGTCGAGTCGAGGCGGCGGACGGCTCCTTCGACCTCGTGGTCATGAACAACGTGATCCCCTTCTTCGACGAGCTCGGCCGGATCGTCGCGCCCGGCGGCCACCTGCTGATCGCGTTCTCGAGGGGAGCCGAGACGCCGATCTACGTCCGGCCGGGGCCGTTGCGGCGAGGACTCGTGCGCGCAGGGTTCGAGATCGTCGAGGAGGTCGGGGCGGGACCGGGGACCGCTGTCGTCGCGCGCCGCGCCCGGTCTCATTAGACTTGCGGCCACAAAGGCACGTTCGCGACGCGGTATCACCGGTCCGGACGTGCCTCTTTCTGGGACCGCGCGGCTCGCGCGGGGGGAAGCCTCGTTCCGGCTTGGCCGTCCCTAGGCCGGCAGCTCACGAGTGGTCGGGCCGCTGATCGCCCCATGGCTGAGCTTCCTCCAGCTGCCGTGCGAGCCTGAGGATCAACGCGTCGCCCTCCGGCGGGCCGATCAGCTGGATCCCGATCGGCAGGTCGCCGTCGCGGCCGAGCGGGACGGAGAGCGCCGGCTGGCCGGTCACGTTCGCGACCGCCGTGAACGGCGTCAGCGGCAGGCCGAGCATCGAGCGCGCCTGCTCGTCTGCTTCGAGCCAGCCGATCGGGACCGGCGGCAGCGCGAGCGTGGGCGTGACGACGACGTCCACGTCGGCCCAGAAGGCGACGATCTCACGCGCCGCGAGCTGGAGCCGCCGCGACGCGGCGACGAAATCGGGGCTCGCCTGGGCGCGCGCACGCGCGAGCTGGTCGCGGTTGATCTGCGTCAGCAGGGACTCGTCCTGCACGCCGTAGAGGGCCGGGACGACGCACCAGACCGCGCCGAAGGAGCTGACGAGCCGCGGGTCGCGCCAGGCGGGCCGCGCCTCCCGGACGTGGTGCCCCAGCGAGGCCAGCAGGACCGCGGCCTCCTCGAGCACGCGGTGGCACGCGGGGTCGACGGGCAGGTCGGCGGGCGGCTCCGTCGTGAGGGCGATCCGCAGCCGGCCGGGCGGCTCGTCCATCTGCTCGGCGAACCGCCGCTCCGGCAGCGGCAGCGCGAAGCGGTCGCCCGGCTCTGGCCCGGCCATCGCGTCGAGCAGGAGAGCGGCGTCGCGGACCGTTCGCGCGACGACGCCCGAGGTGCTCAACCCTTCGAGCGAGACGAACGGCGCGGGTGAGATCCGGCCCCGGGACGGCTTCAGGCCGACGAGGCCGCAGCAGGAGGCCGGGATCCGGAGCGAGCCGCCCCCGTCCGTGCCGTGGGCGGCCGGGGCGAGCCCCGCCGCCACCGCAGCGGCCGCGCCGCCGCTCGAGCCGCCCGGCGTCCGCTCGAGATCCCAGGGGTTGCGGCAGGCGCCGTTGAGGTCGGACTCGGTGACCGGAATCGAGCCGAACTCGGGCGTGTTGGTCTTCCCGAGCACGATCGCGCCGGCCGCCTTCAGCCGCCGGACCACGGCGGCGTCCACGTCGGGGACGTGGTCGGCGAAGGCGCGGCACGAGTAGGTCGTGCGGATGCCGGCGGTCGCGGTCAGATCCTTCACCGGGATCGGGACGCCTCCCAGCGGTCCCGGCCGCGGGTCGCGCGCCTCGGCGAGGGCCTCCTCGGCGCAGACGGTCACGTAGGAGCGAAGCGGAGCGTCGAGCCGCTCGATCCGGCCGAGGTAGGTCTCGACGAGCTCGACCGCGGAGAGCTCGCCCGCGGCGACGAGGCGAGCCTGCTCGGCCGCGGAAAGGAAAGCAATCTCCTCCATCCCCCGGCGATGTTCTCAGGACGTCAGAGCTAGAAGCGGCGTACTCGCCCCAAGGGCGAGTTTCCAACAGATGGCGAGGGCCGGACTTGAACCGGCGACACCGCGGTTTTCAGCCGCGTGCTCTACCAACTGAGCTACCTCGCCTCGGCCGCCAGTGTAGCCCCGGTACGCTCAGGCTCGATGCCCGGACGCGTGGCGATCATCGGGGCCGCGCTCGACCTCGGTCAGACGCGGCGGGGCGTCGACATGGGCCCGTCCGCGATCCGCTACGCCGGCCTCGCGGCGCGGCTGGAGGAGCTCGGTCTCGACACGCTCGACTGGGGCAACGTCGAGTCGGCGGTTGCCGAGGCGGTCGTGGGCGGGGACGAGCGGATCCGGTACCTGCCGCAGGTGAAGGGGACGTGCGGCCGCATTGCGCGGCTCGTCTCCCAGGCCGCCCGGGAGGAGATGACGCCGCTGGTGCTGGGCGGCGACCACTCGGTCGCGCTCGGCACGCTCGGAGGCCTCGCCGCCGCGCTCGGGCCCGGCGGCGTCCTCTGGATCGACGCCCACGCCGATCTGAACACGCCGGACACGTCTCCGAGCGGGAACGTCCACGGCATGGTCCTCGCCGCGGCGCTCGGGCTCTGCGGCGACGAGTTCGAGAGCGCCGAGTGGCGGCTGCCGGCCGTAGATCCGACACGGGTCGCCCTCGTCGGCGTGCGCCGGCTCGACCCGGGCGAGAAGCAGGCGCTCGGGCGCCACGGCATCCGCATCGCGACGATGAGCGACGTCGACCGCATCGGCATCGAGCGTTGCATCCGCGAGGCCCTCGCCCACGTCGCCGGCCCGGGCTTCGTCCACGTCTCCCTGGACGCGGACGTGATCGACCCCGACGTGGCGCCGGGCGTGGGCACGCCGGTGCGCGGCGGCCTCTCGTACCGGGAGGCGCACCTGGCGATGGAGCTCGTCTCCGAGGCCGGGATCGCAACGTCGCTCGAGGTCGTCGAGGTGAACCCGATCCTGGACCGCAGCAACGAGACCGCGAAGCTCGCGGTCGAGCTGCTCGCGAGCGCGCTCGGCGCGCGGATCCTCTAGCTCAGGAAGCCGCGAACGGCCGCGGCCGTCTCCTCGAGCGCGTCCCACATGACGATCCCGTCGGGGCAGACCTCGCCGTCCGGCGTGCGCACGACGAGCGTGGGCACCGCGGCCAGCCCGTCGAGCGACGGCTGCTTCGCGAGCTCCCCGTTGGCCGCGACGACCGGGGTCGGCGCGTACCGGTAGCGGAGCCGGCCGTCCTCGTCCGCGACGAGGTGGAGCTCCAGCTCCTCCTCGAGCAGCTCGTCGGGGGTCAAACGAGCCGAGCGGCGCCGCAGCTCGATCACCAGGCGCCCGCCGAAGCTGTGGCCGATCCAGTCGGGCCGCTCGAGCCCGAGCGCGTCGACGGTCTCCAGCAGATCGGCGAGGTGCGTGTCGAGGTCCCAGGGTGGCTGCCAGCCCGAGCGGCCATGGCCGCGGAGATCCAGCGCGACGAGGCGGCGCCCCGGCAGGCGGTCGGCGAGCCGGCGGTAGCGGAGACCGTGGGCGCCGACCCCGTGGAGGCACACGACCGGCGCGCCGGCCGGGACGCCGAGCTCGTGGGCGTGGAGGATCAGTCCTCCGGCTCCTCGCTGCTCCCCGAAGGTCGGTAGTAGCGGCGGCCGCGCAGCTCCTCGGGGAGGTATTCGAGCTCGAAGCCCCGCGGGTCGTCGTGGGGATAGACGTAGCCCTCGCCGTGGCCGCGCTTGCGCTGGGCGGCGATGCTGACGTCCCGCAGCATCTTCGGTGGCCGCACGTTCCCGAGCTCCTGGACGTCGCGCGTGGCCTCCTTGATCGCCACGTAGGACGCGTTCGACTTCGGCGCCCGCGCGAGGTAGATGGCCGCCTGGGCGAGGTTCAGCCGCGCCTCCGGGAGGCCGACGTGCTCGAGGGCGTGCGCCGCGGCAACCGCCACGAGCAGCGCGCGCGGGTCCGCGTTCCCGACGTCCTCCGAGGCCAGCACGATCATCCGCCGGGCGATGAAGCGCGGGTCCTCGCCGGCCTCGAGCATCGCGGCCAGGTAGTAGACCGCGGCATCCGCGTCGCCGCCCCGCATCGACTTGATGAAGGCGGAGATGAAGTCGTAGTGGCGGTCGGCGGCCCGGTCGTAGACGAGCGGGCGCTTGCGGGCCGCATCCTCGATCGTCCCCTCGTCGATCTCGTCGCCGGCGGTCGCGTGGGCGAGCTCGAGGATGTTCAGCGCCGTCCGCGCGTCGCCTCCGGCGCGCCGGGCGACCAGCGTCACCAGCTCGTCGGGCAGCTCGACCCCGAGCTCCGACTGCCCCCTCCCGATCACGACCGCAAGCTCCTCCTCGCTGAGCGGCTCGAGCTCGTACACCTCGGAGCGGGAGAGGAGCGCCGAGTTGACCTCGAAGTACGGGTTCTCGGTCGTGGCGCCGATCAGCGTCACGAGCCCCTCCTCGACGGCGGGCAGCAGCGCGTCCTGCTGAGCCTTGTTGAAGCGGTGGATCTCGTCCAGGAAGTGGATCGTGCGCGTGCCCTGCGCGCCGAGCAGCTCCCGCGCGGAGGCGATGACGCCGCGGACGTCGGCGACGGTGGCGGACACCGCGGAGCGCTCCTCGAAGGCGGCGCCCGTCGTGGCGGCGACGATGCGTGCGAGCGTCGTCTTCCCGCTGCCCGGCGGCCCGTAGAAGATCGAGGAGCGGACGCGGTCCTCCTCGATCGCCGTGCGGAGCGCGCTGCCGGGGGCGAGGACGTGGCTCTGGCCGACGATCTCGTCGAGCGTCCGCGGGCGCACGCGGGCCGCGAGCGGCGCCCCGGCGGCGGCGCGCTCGGCGGCGGCATCGCTGAAGAGGTCCGACATGGCCGAAGTATGCTCCCGGACGGGAATGGCC
>JACVRU010000006.1 GCA_014534295.1 Thermoleophilia bacterium
AGTCGAGGGCGGCTTCCCGCGAGCTCGCGAGGGCGTCGGTGGCGCCGATCCGAACGAGCGCTCCCTCCAGCGGCCCGCCCACGAGCGCGCGCCGGACGACCCCGTCGGCGCGTGCCGCGAGCAGGAGCGGCATCGTCGGCGTCCCCTGGCGGAGGTCGGTCCCGGCGATCTTCCCGGTCTCGATCGTCAGGCCCGAGCAGTCGAGGATGTCGTCGACGATCTGGAACGCGATTCCGAGGCAGAGGCCGAACCGGCCCAGCTCGGCGTCGCGCCCGCCGAGCACGCAGGCGGCCTCGAACAGCTTCCCCGTCTTCAGCGCGCAGCGCTCGAGGTAGGCCGCGACAGTCGTGTCGGGGTCGTGGGCCTGCCGCCGCTGGAGCGCCTCGCCGCGCGCGAGGTAGAGCGTCGCCCGGGCGAGGACGTCCACGGCCTCGAAGTCGCCCGTGGCTGCGAGCTCCGCGAAGGCGCGCGCGAACAGGTAGTCGCCCGCCGCGCGGGCGACGCTCGGCCCGAACTCGTGCCAGGCCGCCGCGCGGCCCCTGCGCACCTCGGCGGCGTCGATCAGATCGTCGTGGACGAGCGTCGCCAGGTGCACGAGCTCCACGGCGACGCCGGCCGCGAGCGGCGGCGGTCCCTCGGGCGGCGCAGAGAGAAAGACGAGCAAGGGGCGCAGCCGCTTGCCGCCGGCGGCAAGCGCCTCGCGGCCCACCTCCGCGACCCGACCGCCGTCGGCCGCGACGGCCTCCTCGAGCCGGGGCTCGAGCTCCTCGAGGTACGACTCGAGGCCGGGCAGCTCGCGGATTTCCGCGAGTGTCGTCACGCCGCCTCGGCCACGTGCAGAGCGACGATGCCGCCCGCGAACAGCCGGAACCAGACGCGGGCGAACCCGGCCTCCTGGAGCAGCCGTGCGAGGTCCTCCGGCGCGGGAAACCGCCTGACGCTCGCCGGCAGGTACGTGTACGCGGCGCCGCCCGGCAGGACGCGGCCGAGCAGCGGGACGACACGGTCGAACCAGAGCCCGTAGAAGTGCCGCAAGATGCCCCGCGGGCGCGTGATCTCGAGCACGGCGAGTCGGCCGCCCGCACGCAGGACGCGCCGGAGCTCGGCGAGCGCGCGCTCGACGTCCTCCACGTTGCGGACGCCGAAGCCGACGGTGGCCCCATCGAAGCTCGCGTCGGGGAACGGCAGCGCGAGCAGGTCGCCCCGGACCCACTCGAGCTCGGGGGCCTTGCGGCGGGCCCGCTCGAGCATCGGCTCGGAGAAGTCGAGGCCCGTGACCTGCCCGCCCGCGCGAGCGCACGCGAGCGCGAGGTCGCCCGTGCCGCAGCAGGCGTCGAGGACGCGGTCGCCCGGCCGCACCGCCGCCTCGGCCGTCGCGCGGCGCCAGCGCCGGTCGAGCCCCGCGGTCATCACCCGGTTCATCAGGTCGTAGACGGGGGCGATCCGGTCGAACATCGCCCGCACGCCCTCGGCCGGCAGGCGGCCCGTCTCCACGCTCATGGCACCCGCTCCGGCGCCCGCGAAGCCGACGCCTCCGCTCCTTGTGAGCCTCCGTCGAGCCTACGGCTCATCTTGACCCCACCGGCGGGAGAGCGCGTGCTCGACGCCGATCTGGTCGAGCGCCCGCGCGACGACGAAGTCGACGAGGTCGTCCAGGCGCTCCGGGGCGTGGTAGAAGCCCGGCGCGGCGAAGAGGACGACCGCGCCGGCACGGCGCACGCGCAGCATGTTCTCGAGGTGGATCTCCGACAACGGCGTCTCGCGCGGCACGAGGACGAGCCGCCGGCCCTCCTTGATCGCGACCGAGGCCGCCCGGTGGATCAGGTTCGACATCGCTCCCGACGCGATCGTCCCGAGCGTGCCCATCGAGCAAGGGCAGATCACGTACGCGTCGATCTCGGCCGACCCGCTCGCGTACGGGGCGCGCCAGTCCTGGGGGTCGTGGAGCGCCACCGCGCCGCCGTGCGCGTGCTCGAGGAACCGGGCCATGGTCTCGTCCGGCGCGAGGCGGGCGTCGCCGTAGAGCTCGGTCGCGATCACCTCGATCCCCGCGCGCGACGCCGACACGCCGACCTCGCACCCGGCAGCGGACAGCGCCTCGAGCAGCCGCGCCGCGTACGGCGCCCCCGACGCGCCGGTTATCCCGAGGAAGACGTGCACATCGCCCCTACCCAGCGCCCTTCGACGCCTCGAGGAACTCGCCCACCGACCTCAAGTTCTCCTCCGGCAGGTTCGCGAACGACGGCATCGCTCCCGGCCCCTCGCGCAGGATCTGCATGAACTGCTCGACGCTCCGGCCGGTGTCGCCGATCGTCGTCAGGTCCGGGGCGCCGAGGTTGGACGACCCCTCGCCGGCGTACGTGTGGCAGCTCGTGCAGGTCCTCAGGAAGAGCTCGAGCCCCGGCCGGACGCCCTCGGGCAGATTCTGCTCCTCGATCAGCTGCTCGACGGCCTCCGAGCCCGCGGCGGTGGCCTCCTCCGCCACCGCGCCCTTGTAGGTGAGCACGCCCATCGAGGCGGCCGTCAGCAGGAGCGCGGTGACGGCGACGGGACGCCGGACGATCCGCCGCTCGCGCCGGACGTCGAGGAACGGCAGCGCGAACAGGAGGATCATCAGGATCGTCGGGATCCCGACCGTGCCGAGGATCACCGAGTCCGGCCACTTGAAGATCCGGAGCAGGTAGAAGAGGAAGTAGAAGTACCAGTCGGGCCGCGGGACGAAGGTCGTCGTGCCCGGGTCGGCGGGCTCCGCGTAGCGGGGGCCGAGCCAGCCGACGTCGTGCGGATCCTCCCCGGAGGTGAAGTACCAGACGCAGGCGAGGCCGATGATCACGCCCACGACGACGGTGCTCATCGCCGCGTCGTGGAACATCGCCCAGGGATAGAACGGCTTGCCGCGCGACTGGACGTCCGCCCTGTACTGCTTGAACTGCGCCTCGCGCTCGACGACGCGGCGGCTCTTCTTGCGCTGGACGCTCACTCCGAGCCTCCGGAGCGGGCCGGCCGGACGAGGCCTTCCCGCGCCGGCCTCGGCTCCTCCGGCTCCCCGGAGCCGGCGGCCTCGGGCGACCACGGCTGCGAGGTGACGCCGAGCCGGATCACGAGCCAGAGGTGGAGGCCGATCAGGGCAAAGATCGCCCCGGGCAGGAGCAGCATGTGGATCGAGTAGAACCGGCTGAGCGTGTCCACTCCGATCTCGGCCCCGCCGTTCAAGACGTTGACGAGGAAGGGCCCGAGGAACGGCCCCGTTCCCTGGAGGTTGACGCCGACGACGGTTGCCCAGTACGCCGTCTGGTCCCAGGGCAGCAGGTAGCCGGTGAAGCCCTCGAACATGCCCAGGATCAGGAGCAGGGCCCCGATGATCCAGTTCAGCTCGCGCGGATACTTGTAGGCGCCGTACAGGAAGACGCGCGCCATGTGGAAGAACATCAGGATGATGAAGACGCTCGCACCCCAGCGGTGCATCCCGCGGACGAGCCAGCCGAGCGTCACGTCGTTGGTGATGTACTGGATCGACTCGTAGGCCGTATCCGGATGCGGCTTGTAGTACATCGCGAGGATCGCGCCCGTGATCGCCTGGACGAGGAAAGCCGTGAGCGTCGCCGAGCCGAGCGTGTGGCCCCAGCTGATGTCCCCGGGGACCTTGCGGAAGAGGAAGTACTTGAGCGCGCCGACGAGCCCGGAGCGCTCCTCGACCCAGTCGAGGGGGTAGAGGGCGGCCTCCTCGAGCTGCTGCCGCCGGCGCGACTTCGTGCGGACGGGAACGGCCATCAGCGGCGCGGGCCGATCGGGTACATGATCGCCGAGGGCCCGTCGACGTGGAGCCCCGGGTTCATCAGGTCGTAGCGCTTGATCAGCGCCTCCTTGCCCTCGCCCTGGACGCTGCCGACGCTGTAGGCGCCGACCAGGAAGACGCGGCCGTCGCGGATCTCGTACTCGTACCGGTCGAGTCCCCGCACGGGCGGCCCGGCCGTGCGGTTGCCCTCGAGGTCGTAGGCGCCGCCGTGACAGGGGCACGTGAACGCGGCCGGCGTGGCGGGGATGCGGGTCACCACCGTGTTCGACGTCTCGACAGTCTCGCTGGCGTCCTCGTCGAGCAGGCCCGAGGGCTGCACGGGACAGCCGAGGTGCGCACACCGGTTCGAGAGGACCGTCAGGCTGGGCTGGCCCTCGAGCTCGCCGTTGTTCCGGACGTAGGCCGTACGCCGGCTGACCTCGCCCTCGGCGGGGTCCTCCATGAAGGTCACGACCTGCCATTCGCCCTCGGGGAACGTGTCGAGCTCGCCGATGTCGACGTCCTCGTGCTTCTGGCCGACGAAGGTGGGCACGATCGCGAAGCCGGCGACCGGCAAGGTGATCAGGCCGCCGATCAGACCGCTCAGCCCCAGGGTGGCGCCCTCGAGGAAGCGTGCTCGCGGGAAGCGCTCGATCTCGCCCTCGTCCGCGAGCGGCAGCGCATGGCCCGCCTCGGTCGCCGGGCGCGCGCCGACCGGAGGCGGCGGCTCGCGGCCGGCGGCCGCCGCGGGACCGGTGAGATCGCGGACCCAGAGGAACCCGAAGACGATCGCGATCGCCGCGCCGAGCGCGGCCACCGGCCAGCCGACGACGATTCCCGTCAGGAGGACGGCGACGCCGACGGCGAAGCCGACCGGCCACAGGCTCGGCGGCGGCGCATGCGGCTGCTGCTCAGGACCGTGCGGCTCCACCACGCGGATTGAATCCTTCCACAGTCCCCGCGGTCAACGTCGCAACAGTTGGTACGCGCGGGAAGGCGGCCGCTGCACGGCCTCTCGCGCGGGTGAACCGCGCTTCGGCCACGTGCTGAGGGGCAGGGGACGACACCTTCTCCCAGGGCCGCGCGCGTGTCGCTGCGCGACGGGCTGCTCCGGTCAGTCGCTGCCAGGCGGAGTGGTGGCGCCTCGGGAGCAGGCCCGGTGTAACAGCGGCGTCAGATCCCCGTGGTGTCGGTTGACTCGGCTTGTTTCACACGCAACTATATGGCTTCTGTCTGCGGCTAGGGAAAGGGGTAGGGGATGAGGCGCCTGAGCTTGGCCGTTGCCGTTGTGGCGGCTTTCGGCCTCGGTACTGCGTCTGCGCTCGCGCAGCCGCCTGAGCAGAACACGATCACGTTCCAAGCGGAGTGCGAGACGCTCGGGACGATCAACGTCACCGTGCACGCCCTCGGTTCAGGGGCGGCGTTCTGGGTCGAAGGTCGGCTCGGTGTTGTCACGTCGTTCGCCGGCAGCATCGAGGGGACACTCCAGGTCGCTGGCGACTCGATTCCGATCGAGTTCGAGTTCGGCGGCCCACCGAAGGGCGTGGGACTTCAGGATCGGGTCGACGCGTGCGAGACCGTCGAGGCGTTCACCGACACGTTCACCGTCACGCGCCGCGACATACGGGATCTCGGTCTCGATCCGTCACTCATCGGGGAGACTGCGACGTTTACCGGAACGTTCACCGGAACAGCCTTCCCCATGTTCCCGGGCCAAGGGTAGGACGCCACGTACGCCAGCTGGAAACGTGGGAGGAAGAGCCGAATCAGCTCTTCCTCCTGCGTCTTCTCTGCTCGGGCTCGAAGGGCCGAGTAGTCGCTACAGGCCATGACCGGACCGCTTCGCCCGCCTAGCTCCTGATCCCGTACTCGCCCCAGCGGCGATCCACCAGCGCCTTGACCTCGTCCGACATCACGATCTCCTCGGGCCACGGGCGGGCGTCTTCCTCCGGGAGCTTGTGCGTCGCGTCGATGCCCAGCTTGCCGCCGTAGAACTGGCGGCCCGGTGCGTGGTCGAGGTGGTCGAGCGGGCCCTCCGTGATGATCACGTCGCGCTTCGGGTCGACGTTCGCCGTCACCCGGAAGAAGACGTCCTCGTAGTCGTGGACGTCCACGTGCTCGTCGAGGACGACGATCGACTTGGAGAGGGAGAGCATCCCGAGCCCCCAGAGCGCGTGCATCACCTTCTGCGCGTGGCCGGGGTAGGCCTTGCGGATCGAGACGAGCACGCAGTTGTGGAACGCGCCCGCGACCGGCAGGTCGTAGTCGACGAGCTCCGGCAGCGTCATCCGGACGGCCGGCAGGAAGATCCGCTCGGTCGCCTTCCCGAGCCATGCGTCCTCGGCGGGCGGCTTGCCGACGACGATCGACGCGTAGATCGCCCCGCGGCGCATCGTCATCGCCGACAGCCGGAAGACGGGGAACGGCTCCGCGTGCGAGTAGTAGCCGGTGTGGTCTCCGAACGGCCCCTCGACGCCGACGTCGTCCTTCGCCACCCAGCCCTCGAGGACGATCTCCGCGTTCGCCGGCACCTCGAGCGGCACCGTCTTGCAGCGCACGAGCTCGACGGGCTCGCCGCGCAGGAAGCCCGCGAGCATCAGCTCGTCGAGGTGCTTCGGCAGCGGGGCGCTGGCCGAGTAGGCGGTGACCGGGTCGAGGCCGATCGCGACCGCGACCGGGATCCGTCCGTCCTCGGCGGCGAGGAGGTCGGCGCGGCCGTCCTTGTGCAGCTGCCAGTGCATGTAGGTCGACCGCCGGTCGATCACCTGCATCCGGTACATGCCGACATTCCGCGTCCCGGTCTTCGGATCGGCCGTGATCACGGCCGGCAGCGTGATGAACGGCGCAGGATCGCCCGGCCAGCACCGCTGGATGGGCAGCAGGCCGAGGTCGACGTCGTCGCCCTCGAGCACGATCTCCTGGCAGGGGCCCTTCGAGACGGTCTTCGGGCGGGAGTCGGCGATCGACTTGAGCTTGAGGAGTCCCTTGACCTTCTCGCGCAGGCCCTCGGGCGGCTGCATCTCCATGACGTCGCCGAGCTTCGCAGCGATGTCGTCGAGGCGCTCGACGCCGAAGGCGAGGCACATCCGGCGCTCGGTGCCGAACTGGTTGATCAGCAGCGCGTGCTCGGAGCCCTTCGGGCGCTCGAACAGCAGCGCGGGACCGCCCGACTTGACGACGCGGTCGACGATCTCGGTGATCTCGAGCTCCGGGTCGACCTCGGCGGCGACGCGGACGAGCTCGCCCTCGCGCGCGAGCAGCGCGATCCAGTCGCGGAGGTCTCGCGGGGGGGCCACCAGGGGTCAGTCTACGGAGGCGAGGGCGAGCTCCACCGCCTCGTCGAGCGAGAGCTCGCGGCCGGCGGCGAGGCCGCGGTCGAACTCCGGTCCCGCACACGCCAGGATCCGCGCCGCGCTCACCTCCCGATGGCGGCGCCAGCCGCCGAGCGGGGCGTCGGCGTGCGAATCCTCGATCGCGCCCCAGAGCCGGCCGGCCCCTTCCGCCTCGCCTCGGTCGGCGGCGATGCGAGCGAGGAGCCCGACGCCGAAGACGCACCCCGGGCGGTCGCGCAGCCGAGCCGCGATGGCGAGCGCCTTCCGGGCGTGAGCCTCGGCCTCGTCGATCCGGCCCCACTCCAACGCGAGCGCGGCCAGCTCGGCCAGCATGCCGCCCTCCCACCAGTGCACGCCGGTCTCCCGTGCTCCTTCCGCGCTCTCGGCGATCATCGCGTAGGCGCTCTCCAGGTCGCCGGCGTCGCGCGCGATCCCTCCGAGAGTCCCTGTCATCTCCGCAAGCCGGAACGTTCGCGACATCGGCTCTTCCTTCCGCGCGTGGAGGGCTGCACTCTCCTCGACCAGCTCCCGCGCGCGCGCGAGCTCGCCGCGGTGCATCGCGGTGATGCCCAGGCGATGGAGCAGCACGGCGCGACCGTGCTCGTCGCCGAGCCCGTCGAAGAGCGCGTAGCTCTCCTCGAGCAGCAGGGCGGCCGAGTCACGATCGCCGGCGAGGTAGGTCGAGGTGGAGTACGGGAGCAGGGCATGGGCGCGGAGGCGTGGGTCGACGGCATCGGCGCCGGCGGCCGCGAACAGGCGTGCGAACCAGCGTCTGCCCTCCTCCTGGGCTTCCGTCGCCCAGAACCAGTCAGCGGCGGTTGCGAGCTCGAGGCCGAGCTCGACCTCGCCTGCGCCCAGCGCCCACGCGAGCGCGCCGCGGACATTGTCCTGCTCGGCGACGGCAACGTCGTGGCGCAGCGGCTTGCGCACGTCCAGCATGCCGGCGTTGAGGTTCGCGTCGCGCAGGACCGCGAGGAAGTGCTCCGCGTGCCGACGGCGCAGGCGATCGGCCTCGCCGGACTCCTCGAGCCGCTCGACTGCGTACTCTCGGATGGTGTCGAGTAGGCCGAGGCGGCCGCTTTCCCAGCGCCGCACGAGGCTCTTGACGACGAGCGACTCGACCAGGCCGAGGTCGGCGTCGCAGATCTCCTCCGCTGCCGCCAGCGGGAAGCTGCCCCGGAACACCGCGAGCGCCCGCAGCAGTCGCTGCTCCTCCACGTCGAGCAGGTCGTAGCTCCACTCGATCGTCGCACGGAGCGTTCGCTGCCTGGCCGGGGCGTCTCGGGAGCGCGACGTCAGCAGGGGAAGCCGCTGCTCGAGTCGCGTCAGCAGCTCGTCCACGTCGAGGACCGCGACGCGTGCGGCCGCGAGCTCGACCGCGAGCGGGAGCCCGTCCAACCTGCGGCAGATCTCGGTCACGGACGCCGTCGGCCTGAACGCCGGTGCGACCGCCTTCGCGCGCTCGGCGAACAGCGCCGCCGCATCCTCTTCCGGCAGCGGCTCCAGCGGGTAGCGCCGTTCCGACTCGATCTGGAGCGGCTCGCGGCTCGTCACCAGCACCTTCGCGTTGGGCGTCCCCGCGAGCAGCGCCGAGACCGTCGGCGCGGCCTCGATGACCTGCTCGAAGTTGTCCAGGAGCAGCAGCACTCGCTTGTCCCCGATGTGATCGATCACGCCGTCGCCGGCCTCGACCGACGCTGCGATCGCCCGTTCGACGAGCGCCGGATCCCGGAGCGCCTGGAGCGGAACCCAGAAGACGCCGTCGGGGAACTCCTCCACCTCCTCGGCGCCGAGCTGCAGCGCGAGCCGGGTCTTGCCGCTGCCGCCCGGCCCGGTGAGCGTCACCAGCCGGTGGGCTCGGATGAGCTCGCCGAGCTCCTCGAGCTCGCGCTCTCGGCCCAGCAGCGGCGACTGCTGGATCGGGAGATTCGTCCGGAAGAGCGTCCTCACAGGCGGAAAGTCGCCCTCGCCGAGCTGGTAGAGCCGCTGGGGGGCGCTGAGGTCCTTGAGCCGGTGCTCGCCGAGATCGCGCAGCGGCGCGCCGGGCGCGAGCAGCTCGCGCGTCGTCTGCGAGACGAGCACCTGCCCGCCGTGCCCGGCGGCCATGATCCGCGCCGCCCGATGGACGTCGATGCCGACGTAGCCCTCGTCCGTGACGATCGGCTCGCCGGTGTGGATGCCCATCCGGACTCGGACCGGGCTCTCCGCGAGCGCCTCCTGCGCCGCCGCGGCGCAGGCCACCGCGTCGCCCGCCCGCTCGAAGGCGACGAAGAACGCGTCGCCCTGCGTGTCCACCTCGACGCCGCCGTGACGCTCGAACGAGTCCCGCAGGGCGCGGCGGTGCTCCGCCAGGATCTCCGCGTAGCGGTCGCCCAGCTCGTGGAGCAGGCGGGTCGAGCCCTCGATGTCGGTGAACAGGAACGTGACGGTGCCGCCCGGCAGCTCGCGCATGGCCACAGTGAACTACTCGGCGGAGCGGAGTTCTAGTAGCGGCGGTGGCGGAAGTGGCGGCGGTAGTGGACGTACTCGCCGACGACCACGATCAGCGCGAAGACGAGGCCGGTGACCAGCATGCCGAGGATGACGTGCAGGCCCTCCTCGGCCGTGGACTGGGCAAGCGGCAGCCAGGCGGTCATCGCACGTAACCTACCCGCTCGGCGTGGGCGGCGAGGGCCGCGTCCGCTCCGCCGGCGAGTGCCTCGAGGCCGGTCAGGTCGCCCCGCTCGCGCAGGGCGGCTCTCGGCGCGTCGAGGGCGCCGGTGCCGAGGTGGGCGGCCGTGGCGGCCCAGACGATCCCGTCTCCCGGCGCGACCTCCCCGCGCATGCGGGCGCAGACGGAGATCAGCTCGGCGAGGTCGAGGACGGCCGCCGCGCTGCCGTGTGCGGCGACGCGGACGAGGCCGTGGGCGTAGAGGTAGTCGCCGAGCAGCAGCGCCGTGTCGCGGTCGGGGGCGTCGAACAGGCGCGGCCTGCCGTAGTGCACGAGGTAGCCCTCGTAGATCGTCTCCACCCCGAGCGCGTAGCGCAGCTCGCCGAGCGGCGAGAAGACCGGCTCGAGCTCGCGCTCGTCGTCGCTGCGGAGCGCCTCCCGCCAGATCGGGCTCTCCCGCGCGGCCTCCTCAGCGATCGGGTCCCAGATGCTCAGCGACAGCGTCGACAGTCCGGTCCACCTCCTCCTCCGAGTGCGCCAGCGAGACGAACATCGCCTCGAGCTGGGAGGGCGCCACGTAGACGCCACGGTCCAGCAGGTGCCGGAACAACGCGCCGTAGTCGTCCACGAACAGCGTCAGCATCGCGCCGACCCGCGCGACGCGGCCGTACGGGGCGAGGCCGGCCTCCAGGCGGCCGCCAAGCTCCTCCAGGCGCTCGTAGACGGCCGGGTCGCGGAGGCGGCGGAGCACCGACAGGCCCGCTGCCGTGGCGAGGGGGTTCCCCGAGAGCGTTCCGGCCTGGTAGACGTCGCCCGCGGGCGCCAGCCGGTCCATCACGTCCGCCCGCCCGCCGAAGGCCGCCAGCGGCAGCCCGCCGCCGACGATCTTGCCGAGGACGGTCAGATCGGGCCGGACGCCGAAGCGCTCCTGCGCGCCGCCGCGCGCGAGGCGGAAGCCCGTGATCACCTCGTCGAAGACGAGCAGCGTGCCGGCCGCGTCGCAGAGCGTCCGCAGCGTCTCGAGGAACCCCGGCGCCGGCGGGACGACGCCCATGTTCCCGGCCACCGGCTCGACGATCACGCAGGCGAGGCCCTCTCCGTAGCTGACGAAGGCGTCGGCGGCCGCATCCGCGTCGTTGTACGGGACGACGATCGTGTCGCGGACGGCGGAGGAGGGGACGCCGGCGCTCCCGGGCAGCCCGAGCGTCGCCACTCCGGAGCCGGCGCTCGCGAGCAGCGCGTCGGCATGCCCGTGGTAGCAGCCCGCGAACTTGAGGATCCGGTCGCGCTGCGTGAAGCCGCGCGCGAGCCGGATCGCGCTCATCGCCGCCTCCGTCCCCGAGGAGACGAGGCGGACCTTCTCGACCGAGGGGACGGCGTCGACGATCTCCGCCGCCAGCTCGACTTCGGCCTCCGTGGGCGCACCGAAGCTGGTCCCCGACCGGGCGGCCTCGCGGACCGCCTCAACCGTCTCCGGGTCGGCGTGGCCGAAGATCAGCGCGCCCCAGGACATGACCCAGTCGACGTAGCGGCTCCCCTCGACGTCCTCGAGGTACGCGCCCTCGCCCTGGCGGACGAACACGGGCTCGTCCATCCCGACGGCCTTCATCGCCCGCACCGGCGAGTTGACGCCTCCGGGGATGAGCGAGGTCGCGCGCCGCCAGAGGCCGGTGCGCTCCCTTAGAGCCACCGCGCGAGGTCCTTCGTCCAGTAGGAGAGCACGAAGTCGGCGCCCGCGCGGCGGATCGCTGTCAGCGACTCGAGCGCGGCCTGCCGCTCGTCGAGGAAGCCCTTGGCCGCCGCGGCCTTCACCATCGCGTACTCGCCGGAGACGTTGTAGGCGGCGAGCGGCGCGTCGAACCGCTCGCGCACGGCGCGGATCACGTCGAGGTTCGGCAGCGCGGGCTTGACCATGAGGACGTCCGCGCCCTCGGCCAGGTCCAGCTCGCACTCGCGCAGCGCCTCGCGCACGTTCGCGGCGTCCAGCTGGTAGCCGCGCCGGTCGCCGAACGCCGGCGCCGAGCCCGCCGCCTCCCGGAACGGTCCATAGAAGGCCGACGCGTACTTCGCCGAGTAGGCGACGATCGGGGTCTGCGGCAGCGCCTCGCGGATCGCCCCCACGCGCCCGTCCATCATGTCACTCGGGCACACGGCGTCCGCGCCCGCCTCGACGTGGCTGACGGCGGTCCGCGCGAGCAGCTCGAGGGTCTCGTCGTTGTCGACCTCGCCGTCGCGCACGAGCCCGCAGTGGCCGTGCGACGTGTACTCGCACAGGCAGACGTCCGTCAGGAGGAGCAGGCGGGGCGCCCGCTCACGGAGCGCGCGCAGGGCGCGCTGGACGATGCCGTCGTCGTCGTAGGCGCCGCTGCCCTCCTCGTCCTTCTCCTCGGGGATCCCGAAGAGGATCACCGCGCGCACGCCGAGGGCGGCGAGCTCGTCGGCCTCGGTCACCAGGTCGTCGAGGGAGAGACGGCTCATCGCGGGCAGCTCCGCGTTCGGCTCCGGCTCCGGGGCGACGAAGAGCGGGAGAACGAACTCGTCCAGGGACAGGCGGGTCTCGCGGACGAGCGAGCGCAGCGACTCCGTCCGGCGCAGCCTCCGCAGCCGCGTCACGGGGAAGGTGCTCACGCCAACAGCCTACGCGCCGCCAGCCGCGCCAGCGACCCGTAGACGAGCCCCAGCCCGACGAGCCACGCGGTCGCGATGCCGACGTCGCGCCAGGGGTCGCGCTCGTGGAGCGCCGCGGAGAAGAGCTCGACCGCGTGCGCGAACGGGAAGGCGTCGCTGACGTAGGCGGCTACCGGGGAAACCTGCTCCGGGACGAGGCCCACGAGCAGGATCGGAAGCACGGCGAGGACCGCGACGAGCGAGGCCGTCCGCCCGTCGCGCGAGAGGGCGCCGACGAGGGCTCCCAGGCCGCCCACGGCCGCGCCCGCTACGGCGAGCCCGGCGGCGAGCAGGGGCAGCCGCTCCCACGGCTGGCCGCCGGTGACGTCCCCGACCTCGACGGCGATGCCGAAGACGAGCGCGATCGCGAGCCCGAGCGCGAGCGCCACGACCGCCGCGAGCGCGACCTTCGCGGCGACCACCCGCCCGAGCGGCACGAGCCCGCGGGCGAGGCGGCCGATGACGTTCTCGTCCCGCTCCGCCGCGAGCGCGCCGGCGGCGAGCACGAGCCCGAGGAACGTGATCGTGAGCGCGAGCCCGTACGCCTGCACCTGCGCGGACAACGCCCAGGCTCGCCCGCGGTCCTCGGCGACGCGCAGGCGGATCGGCGCGGCCGTCGCGCGCAAGGCGTCCCCGGTCTGCCCGAGGGCGAGCCCCGCCAGGGCCACGAAGCTCCGGATCTCGTCGACCCTCGGGTCGGCGGGCAGCTCCGCGAGCAGCTCGCCGGTGCGGTCCAGCCGGTCCTGCAGCTCCTCCACGTAGCCGAGGTTCGCGGCCACGATCGCGTCCTGGAGCTCGCGGTTGAGGTTGAAGACGAGCGCCTCCATCTCGCGGGTGACGATCGGCGTCAACCCGCCGCGGCCGCGCTCCAGCACGAGCTCGGGGCTCTGCGAGGCGCGCAGGTCGTTGACAAACCCCGGCGGGACGATCACAGCCGCGACTACCCGGCCGGTCTCCAGGCGCCGGCGAGCCTCCCCGAGCTGCATCGGCACCAGCTCGACCTCGTCCGAGACCTCGTCGATCAGCCCGCGGACGTCGAAGCCCTCCCCGGCGAGCTCGACCCGTTCCGGAACGCCGTCGAGGTCGACGAAGGCGACCCGCGGGCGCGTGTTCGCGTAGCCGGCGACGACGCCGACCAGCAGGGCGACGAGGAGCGGATATGTGACGAGCACGGCGAGGAGCGCCGGCGAGCGGCGCAGGACGAGGAGGTCCTTGCGGAGCAGCTGGATCACTCGAACAGGCCCTCGGCGGAGACGAGCTCCCCGTCGCGGAGGGCGACCACGCGGTCGGCGTGCCGCTCGGCCTCCTCGAGGTGCTGCGTCGCGAAGAGGACGGCTCGCCCGTCCCCGGCGGCGGTCTCCCAGAGGCGCCGCCGCTGCGCAGGGTCGAGCGAGGCCGTCGGCTCGTCGAGGAGGAGCACGTCCGGGTCGCCCAGCAGCGCGATCGCGACGTTCAGCCGCTGCCGGCTCCCCACCGAGAGCTGCTCGCTCGGCCGGTCGGAGGGAAGCTCGAACCGGTCGAGCAGCGTGCCGGGGTCGCCGGAGCCCTCGAGGCGGGCGAACAGCTCGAGGTTCTCGCGGGCGGACAGCCGCCCGTACTGCGCCGGCCGCTGAGGCGCCCAGCCCACGCGGATGCCCGGGGCCCACTCGACGCGGCCCGCGCTCGGCTTGAGCGCGCATGCGAGCAGAGAGATCAGGGTCGACTTGCCTGCCCCGTTCGGGCCAACGAGGGCGACGGCCTCGGCCTGGCCGAGCTCGAGGTCGAGCGGCGCCAGCGCCTGCCGCCCGCCGAACCGCTTGGCCACGCCGGAGGCGCGGACGAGGGTCACGTCCGTCCGTTCCCGCTCGTAAGGTGGGCCTCGTGACCGCCCCCGCCGGGCATGGGGCCGATCGTACAGCCGTCGTACGGCACCTCCGGCCGCCCGACTGGGAGTGGTCGTTCTTCGAGGACGGCAGCCTGGCGCTCGATCCCTGGGCGGAGCCGCCGCCCTCGTTGCAGCGTCAACGGGGCTCCGCTACGGTGCCGCGCATGCCGCCGCCCCGAGCCCCCGGGCCCGACCGAGCCCGCAGACGGTCCGGCACGCACCGGATCCGTCGCTTCGCCGGGCTCACCGCCGTCGCCTCGGTCCTCGTCGTCACCCTCCTCCTGACGGCCTTCGGCTCGCCGGGAGGCACCCCCGGGATGGCGCGCAGCGTCGTCCCGGTCCGCTCCGAGGCCGCGTCCGGCCTGCCGCTCGCGCAGATCGTGGCCACGCAGGGGCCGCTGCGGATCCAGCTCCCGATCGCGCAGTCGCACGTGACCGCGATCGGCTACCACGCAGCCGGCGAGGGCGCGCTCAGGCTACAGCCGCTCGGCCGGAAGGGGAACAAAGGGCTGCTCGGCCGGCTGCGCGACCGGATCGTCGGGACAGACCCGGGCGCGCTCGTCTGGTACCAGCTCGACGGCGGCCGCGGGCCCGCGAGCTCGTCGCTCGACGTGGGAGCCGCGCCGGGGACCGACGTCTTCTCCCCGGTCGACGGCACCGTCGTCGGCATCCACGACGTCGTCATCGACGGTCGCGTGCGCGCGGTGCGCGTCGACCTCCAGCCCGTCAGCGCGCCCTCCCTGATCGTGTCGGTCAACCGCGTGCGCGCGGACGAGGCGCTCACCGTCGGGTCGGTCGTCACGGCGGCGAAGACCAGGCTCGGCACCGTCGTCGACCTCGCCGGGGTCGAGCGGATGGCGCTCGCGCGCTTCACCCAGGACGCCGGCAATCACATCTCGCTCGTCGTCCGGCCCGCCGCCACGCTTTCCCTCCCCTGAAGATCCTCTTCGTCGCAGACGTGAACGGGGCGCCGGGGCGCCGCGCCGTCGAGACGCGGCTGCCGTCCCTCCGGAAGGAGCTGGACGCCGCGTTCTGCGTCGTCAACGGGGAGAACGCGGCGGACGGCCGGGGCCTGACCCCGAAGCTCGCCGAGAAGCTGCTCGCCTCGGGTGCGGACGTCGTCACCCTAGGCAACCATGCCTGGGCGCGCCGCGAGCTGCTTCCCTACCTCTCCGAAACCGACCGCGTCATCCGGCCCGCGAACCTCTCCCGCCACGCGCCCGGCCGGCCGCTGGCGGTGCAGCCGGCTGCGGACGGGACGCCGGTCGCCGTGCTGCAGCTGCTCGGCTCCCTCTACCTCGAGGTGGCCGGGGGGCCGTGGGAGTTCGTCGACGAGCTCGTCGAAGAGGCGCACTCGCTGGCGGACGTCGTCCTCGTCGACTTCCACGGCGAGGCGACGAGCGAGAAGGTGGCGATGGCCCGCTGGTTGGACGGGCGGGTGACCGCGGTGTTCGGGACGCACACGCACGTACAGACGAACGACGCGCGTGTCCTCCCGGGCGGCACAGCGGCGATCACGGACGCGGGGATGACCGGCCCGCACGACTCCGTCATCGGCGTCAAGGCCGAGCTGGCGATCCAACGGATGCGCACGGGCGTGCCCGTCCGCTTCGAGACCGCGGAGGGGGACGTCAGGATCGAGGGCGTGCTGGTGGAGTGCGGGGCGGACGGTCGGGCCACGGCCTGCGAGGCCATCCGAGTTCCCGTCGAGTGAGAAGGAGCAGCAGCCCGAGGAGGACGAGGTCGCGGGCGAGGACGAGCGCCGTGACCGTCCCGTCGAACGTCCGGGCGTAGTCCCAGTAGCTGTACGGGAACCAGCTCTGGGTGAGCAGCAGCGCCGCCCCGAGCACGGCGGCGCCGGGCAGGCCGACGAGGGGCACGACGGGGACGAGCCAGACGAGGAACTGGGGCGAGAGTACCTTCCCGAGCGCGACGAACGCGACGAGGGCGAGCGCCGCGAAGCGGAGCAGGCGCTCCCGCGACTGCTCCCCGCGCGCGAACGCGACCCAGATCACGCCAAGGACCGCCAGCTGCACCGCCGTGGACGCCGCCCCGACCGCGTCGCCGAGGGCGCCGGCGATGTTCTGAGAGCCGTGGCCGGCCGCCATCTCCACGTCCAGCCCCGCGACGTGATGGAGCGAGACGAGGACGGCCGCTCCGAGGCTCTCGATCTGGAGCGGGCGAGAGAGCTGGCGGCCCAGGCTCGACGCGAGCCCTTCGGGCCCGAGCACGGCGAAGGGGAGGAACGCGGCGAGGACGACACCCGCGCAGATCGCGCCGCAGACGAGCGCCTCCCTGCGGCCGCGTCGGCGCCAGAGCCAGGCAGCGAGCAGCGGGGCGAGCACCGCGGGGAAGAGCTTCGCGGCCACCGCAGCGCCGAAGACGCCGGCGCCGAGCCGGTCCCGGCCCGCGAGGAACGCCGCCAGCCCGCCGGCCAGGAGCGCCGCGGGCCACAGGTCGAACCGGGTCAGGACGACTGGCCCGAGCGCGAGCGGCCAGAGGCCCGCGAACGCGAGCACGGCGCCCGTCCGCACCCGGCCGGCACGCAGGGCTGCCAACGCCGCCGCCGTGAGGATCACGAGCGCGACCCCGCACGCGGCCATCAGCCAGCCGAACGCCTGCTCGTAGTCCTCCCCGACGAGCGCGGGCAGGGCGAACACCGGCATCGCGCCGGGCGGATACTCGGGCCGGAAATCCCGGTAGGGAACGGCGCCCTCCGCCATCGCCTCGCCGTAGCGCTGGTAGACGGCAGTGTCCTCGACCGGGTTCTCCGTGTAGAAGCCGAAGTGGAGCGCGACCCAGGAGCCGAGGAAGAGGACGGCCGCAGCCGCCGCGAGGCTAATCCGGGTCGCCACGCGCGAGGACGGCGAGCGCCGCGAAGGGGAAGAACCAGGGCAGGTAGAGATAGAACCAGTGCGTTTGCACGAGCTGGAAGCCGGCGATCAGCGCGCCGGTGAGGGCCGCCAGCTGAAGCGGCGTCTTGCGGCGCGGCAGGAACGCCGCCGCGAGCGCCGCCGCGACGAGCAGCGCCTGGAGGACGCGCTGGGGCACGTCCAGGTCGGGGATCCCGGCGGCGTGGTACTGGCCCCAGCCCCAGATCGAGAACGGCGATTCGCGGCCGATCTGCCAGACCAGGGAGCGCTCGCCGAACGTCCTCGCCGCCTCGATCGGGCTCGGCTCGAGCAGAAGCACGGCGAACGCTGTCAGCGAGGCCGCCAGGAAGCCCGCCAGGAACCGGAGGCTTGGGCGCCGGTCCGGGTACGTCGCCCAGAGCGGCGCGACGATCAGTGAGGCGAACTTCGTCCACCCGGAGAGGGCGACGAGCGCGCCGCGCGCGCCCGGGCTCGAGACGAGCCAGAAGCCCCAGACGAGGAAGGCGGGCATGAGGGCGTCGTTCGTGTTCGAGCTGGAGGCGTACTGCGTGAACGGATAGGCCGTCCAGGCGAAGGCGAGCACCGCCGCGAGCGGGCGGGCGCCGAAGCGCAGGCCGACGAGGACCAGCCCGAGCAGCGTCAGCAGGTCGAATGCGACCGCAGTGAAGTGCGCGGCCGGGAGGTCGTCCCAGTCGCCGCTCCAGCCCAGCAGCCAGTAGCCGGGCAGGTAGGCGAGGTAGGCGACCGGGCCGTACGTGTCGCCGTGCTCGTTCGCGTGCTCGCAGCGGCCGTTCGTCTGGATACGGTCGCGGATGTTCCCCTCGTCGTCGGGCTCGCCGCACGGCTCGCGCCCGGTCGCGACGGGCATGTTCCCGTACGGCATCTCCCCGGTCGCGATCCGGTGCGCGCCGATCACGCCCGAGTAGCCGACGTCGATGACGTTCGAGTCCGTGTAGTTGAGCGCGACGCGGAAGCCGGCGAGGAACACCGCCGCCGCCGCGAGCAGCCAGACGGGCCAGACGACCGCGCCGCGCGGCCCGCGGCCGCGCGATCCGATCCAGGCCAGCCTCGCGACGAGATACGCGAGCGGGAGGTACACGAGCGGCATCGCCGTGAAGACGTCGCCGGCGTTGAAGAACCAGAGCGAGGCGGAGAAGGACACGAGCGCCACGAGGTCGAGCGTCCGCAGCGACAGGGGGCGGCGCCAGTCGACGAGGCCGACGAGGAAGACGGCGACGAACCCGAACCAGACGAGCGAGCGGTTGATCGTCTTGCCGCCGAAGGCGCCGTCGTGCCCGCGCGCCATCCGCCAGGCGACCTGCGGGCCCGTCCATGCCTCGGAGACGGCCCCGGTCCGGTCGTCCACGACGCCCTCGGCGATCTGGCCGGCCTGGCCCGACCAGACCTTCACCTCCCAGCTCCGCTCCTCGTTGTCGAAGGTCGCGTCGGTGTCGGGGTCGGGCGGGTACCGGTCGAGCCAGGAGGCGACCTTGGGATGCTCCGCGAAGAGCGCGGCGGCGCGCTCCTCGGTCAGGCTCGGCGCCTCGGGCCTCGGGGCGAACGGCGTGTCGACGAGGTTCCCCTCCCCGTCGTAGACGGGCGCCGTCGGCTCGGCCGCTGTCGCCGGCACCGCGAAGAAGACCGCTGCCACGCCGACGGCGATCAGGGCCGAGCGAAGAGGCACACCCATCGGACGAGATCCGTTCAGGATTTCGTCCGAAAAGACCAGAGCTTGTTGCCGACGAAGTTCAGCGGCGTCACCAGCACGATCGCGACCGCCTGCGCCGGAATCTTGCCGAGGCCGGCGCTGACCAGCGCCTCGAGGAAGGCGAGGTTCGCGCCGAGCGCGGCGACGGAGACGACGAAAAAGCGCATCCCCTGGTAGGCGACGTGCCCGCGCTGGTCGCGGAAGGTCCAGAGGCGGTTCCAGGTGTAGTTGTTCGTCACCGCGACGAGGAACGAGCAGACGGCGGCGACGAGGTAGTGGATGCCCGCGAGCTCGACGAGAGCGGCGTAGACGCTGAGGTTGACGACGTATCCGCTCGCCCCGACCGTTGCGAACTTCGCGAGCTGGATCCAGTTCCGCGGGCGCCGCAGGGCACGTCCCGCACGGGTGCCGGCGATCACCGGCGCGAGAGTACCCGACTACGCCGCGGAGGCCTTGGAGGCCGGCGCGATCGTCACGCCGGCGCTGTCGTGCAGCACCGGGGAGCCGTTCGCGCGCGCCGCAACGGCCGCCACGGTCCCGTCCGGCGAGACCAGGAGGTCCACGAGCAAGCCGAGCGAGCGCCCTGCGCGTTCCACCGGTCGGCCGACGAGGGCGCTGAAAGCCCGCGACCGGCGGCGGTAGAACTCGCGGTCCCCCTCCTCGAGGAGGACGAGAGCGGAGCCGACTGCGACCTGGTCGCGGCGCAGGCGAGCGGCCGCGAGCGGCAGGAAGCGGCGCCCGCCGTCGTCGCAGAGCACCTCGAGGCCGACCACGCGCAGTGACTCCGTGTCGAGGACGGCGTCGCTCGGCAGCCCGAGGCGGATCCCGCGCAGCGTCACGGGCCGCTCGAGCAGCGCCCGCAGCGAGGTGCCCCCGGTCACGGCGCCGTTCTCCCCGCTGACGGCCCGGCGAAACGCACGCCGGAAGCCTAGGCGGCGGTCCGGACGAGCCCGAGGTGCGCGAGCGCGAGCGGCGCGACGTCGGCGAGTCGCTCGGCCTCGCCGGCGATACCGACCGTCAGGACCGGGACCTCGGAGTCGCAGGCCGTGAGCGAGCCGTGGCTCCCGCCGCCCGCGTGGTGACGACCGGCGAGGTCGCGGAACTCCCAGCCCTGAGCGGCCGAGACGACGACGTCGCCCGCGTTCGGGTTCCGCAGCGCCGCGAGCAGCCGTCCTCTGCCGTCCGGGTGGGCGTCCGGGTCGCCCAGGACGGCGAGCTGCCCGTCCTCGAGCCAACCGGCGACGTCGACCGCGGGGTGACCCTCGAGCCGGCGCGCGAGCGCGGCGGGATCGTCGCCGTAGACCATCGCCGCCCGGTTCGACGCCGTCACCCGGACGCCGGAAAGGCCCGCGAACGTCTCCTGCAGCCGAACGGTCCGCAGAACCGCGGTCTGGCCGTGGTCGGAGCAGACGACGACGCCGTAGCGATCGAGGAACTCGTCCAGACCGCCGGCCGCATCGACGAGCGCGGCCACCCTCGCGTCGGCCCTCACGAGCTCCAGCCCCGCGTCGTCGGGCCCGAGGACGTGCGAGGCGAAGTCGTAGTCCGAGAGGTAGTAGACCAGTAGGTCGAAGCCGTCGCGGGTGACGAGCCACCGCCCGACGGCCTCGGCGTACGCGTCCACCGTCCCGGAGGCCCGGTTGCGCACGGCCAGCGGCGCGCCGGTGGCGTCGGACTCGAAGAGATTGTAGAAGAAGAAGCGTCTCGGCCCGAGGACGGCGGGCACGCCCGGCAGCGTCGCCGCATGGCGGGTCCGGCCGCGGTAGCAGGTGAAGTTCACGGCCGCGGGGACGAGGCCGGCGTCCTCCACGGCCTCGAAGAGCGTGACGGCGCCCGCGCCGAGGTGCCGGCGGTTCATGTCGACGACCGTGTCCCTGAGCGCCCGCGTCAGGCCGGCGGCGCGGAGGGCGCCGAAGGACGAGCCGTACTCCACGAGCCTCCGCTCCCCGCGATGCCACCAGACGAGGTGCGGGATCTCGTGGACGTCCGGGCCGGCGCCCGTCGCGAGCGTCGACAGGCACACGGGTGTCAGCGAGGGGAAGGCGGTGACCGCGCGGCGGTAGCTGCCCTCGCGGGCCAGGAGCGCGAGCGTGGGCGCGTCCCCGCCCTCGACGGCGCTCTCGAAGGCGGCCGCCGTCAGGCCGTCGATCACGATCAGGACGACCTTGCCCATGCCGGCTAGTCCCGCGCGAGGATCCGGAGCCCCACGTAGCTGCGGCCGGCGCGGCGGCCGATGCGGCGCGCGGCCGCCGGCACCGCAACCGCGAGCGCGTATCCGAGCAGCGGGACGAGAGAGAGCACCGCGAGGACGAGCGCCGCCCCGGCCACCAGCACCGCCGTGGCGCCGCGCGTCCCGCCCCGGCCGAGCGCCCCCCGGACGACGTCGGGGACGGCGATCCCCGCGAGCGCGCCACCGAAGCCCCCGGCCACGGCCTCCTCCCAGCTCCAGGGGAGCGCCCCCACGAGGACGCCTGCGGCCAGGCCCGCGACGAAGGCGAGCAGGACGCCGACCCTCACGGCGGCGAAGATCCCCGCAGCGAGTACGCCGAGCGCAGTGCCGAGCCCCGCGACGAGCCCCGCCGTATACCAGGTCGCCCCGAGCACGCCCGAAGCTTAGTGGCCGTTTGCCCGGGCCCCGCGCGGGGAAGAGAAGCGACGTGGCACGCGACGCCCGGCCCCTGCTCGTGTTCTTCTCGCATGCCCGCTCGGGGCCGGCGCGGCGGATGGAGAGCCTCCTGGCGCACATCGCCCGCAAGGAGCGCTCCCGCCTCCGCGTGACCCGCGTGGATGTCGACGCGCATCCCGAGCTCGCCGAGCGGTTCCGCGTGGACGACGTGCCGACGCTCGTGCTCGTCAAGGACCGCCGCGCGGTCGCGCGCATCGACGGCCGGACGAGCGCGCCGCGCATCGAGCGGATGCTCGAGCCGCACCTCGGCGAGGCCGTCACGGTCGCCTGAAGGCTCGGGCGGGGAAGCCGCGGCTCCCCCGCCCAACCCGGCCGCCTACGGCAAGTCGCCGCGGATCTCGCCGGGCGGATTCGCCAGCGTGTGCACGTTGACGTATGCCGTCCCGGCGGCGATCTCTTCCAGCAGGTCCTCGAGCGAGCCGCCCGCGAGCGGCCCGACGAGGTCGGCCGCCGTGAAGGTCCCCTCGGCGAGGACGCCGTCGCTCCGCCCTGGGATCAGCTGGAGCGGCGGTGCGCTGGGATACAGCCAGACCGTGATCGGGCCCGTCCCGTTCGGTAGCCGGACGACGTGGATGTGTGCCTGCGTCACGTCCACGATGTTCGCCGTGATCAGCTTGTAGGAGATCGAAGTGCCGTCCTTGCTCAGGTGGAAGATCGCCTGGCCCTGCGCACCTGTGTCGATCGCCACCGGCAGCTCCTGCGCGCCCGTCAGATGCACGCTGTAGTTGCGACTCAGGCCCGCCAGCGCGACGCCGCCGAGCGCGATCGCGACGAGCCCGACGAGCAGGATCGCTCCCGTCCGCTTCATTCGTCCTCCCTCCTTTTCCCCTGGAACCGTTCCGGGAGGGATACGGAGCTCGAAGGGGCCCGGATTTACCCCGCCTCGAGCCTCGCGATCACGGCCAGGCCGAACTCGGCCGCCCGACTGCCGTAGATGACGCGGTGATCGAAGGTGACCGAGACGTTGCCGATCCGCCGGACCGTGACCTCGCCGTCGCGGACGACCGGGCGCTCCGCGATCCGGTGGACCCCGAGGATCGCGACCTGCGGCGGGTTGATCAGGGGCGTGACGACGAGGCCGGCGAGCTTGCCGGCGCTCGTGATCGTGAACGTGCCGTCCCGCAGCTCCTCGGGCTTCAGCGTGCCCGCACGAGCCGCCTCTGCCAGCCGGCGGACCTCACGGTCGAGCTGCTCCGGCGACGCGGTGTCGCAGCCGCGCACGACCGGGACGACGAGCCCGTCGTCAGTCGCGACGGCGACGCCGATGTCGTAGCGGTCGAGGTAGACGAGCTCGTCGCCCTCGATCCGGGCGTTCAGCTCCGGGTACTCCGCGAGCGACTCCGCGCAGGCCTTCAGCACGAGCGGGACCAGGCCGTCGAGCTCGACTCCCGTGAAGTCGCACTCCTCCACCCAGGTGACCGCGGGGATCTCGCGGTGCGACCGCGTCATGTTCTCGGCCATCAGCCGCCGTACGCCGCGGATCGGCTCGCGCCGTCCCTCGCGGACAGGTCCCGGGGCCTTTCCCCCGGACACGGCCCCCCGCACGTCCTCGTCGGTCACCCGGCCCTGTGGGCCGGTGCCCACCACGGTCTCGAGGTCGACGCCGAGCTCCCGGGCGAGCCGTCTGACCAGCGGCGTCGCACGAATAGGCCCCCCGCGACCGGGTGCCGGGGCCTGTCCCCCAGACATGGCCGCGGCGGCCGTCTCCGCGCGCGGCTGCTCCGGCTCCTCCGCGGGCGCAGCGCCGTCGCCGCCGATCACGACGAGGACGGTGCCGACGGGGACGACATCGCCCTCCTCGACGAGGATCTTCGACACGACCCCCGCCGCGGGCGATGGGATCTCCACCGTCGTCTTGTCGGTCTGGATCTCGACCAGGGGGTCGTCCTCGGCGATCTCCTGACCCTCCGTGACGAGCCAGCGCGCGACCTCGCCCTCCGTCAGCCCCTCGCCGAGGTCGGGCAGCTTGAACTCGTACGAGCTCACTTCGGAATGACCACGGCCTGACCGGCCATCAGAACTCGAGCAGCCGTGTTGCCGCGTCGACCACGCGCTCGACCGACGGCATGTACGCGTCCTCGAGCTTCCAGTAGGGGTACGGGACGTCGTACCCGGTCACCCGGATCACCGGGCCGCGCAGGTCGAGGATCGCCTTCTCCGCGAGCACGGCCGCCAGCTCGGCCCCGTATCCGGCCGTCCGGGGCGCCTCCTGGACGATCACGACCCGCCCCGTCTTCGCGGCCGAGGCGAGCAGCGCCTCCTCGTCGAGCGGCTTCAGCGTCCGGACGTCGAGCACCTCCACCGAGGCGCGGTCGGCCAGCCTGTCCGCCGCGCCCTCGGCGACGCCGACCATCGCCCCGTAGGCCACGATCGTGAGGTCGTCGCCCTCTCGCACGAGCCGGGCCTCCCCGAGCGGGACGACGTGCTCGCCCTCGGGCACCTCTCCGCGCGCCGTGCGGTAGACGAGCTTCGGCTCGAGCACGACCACGGGATCGGGGTCGCGGATCGCGGCCGTGAGCAGCCCCTTCGCGTCCGCGGGCGTGGCCGGGATCGCCACCTTCACACCCGGCGTATGGACATAGTAGGTCTCCGGGGAGTCGTCGTGCAGCTCGGGCGCCCGCACGCCGCCGCCGTACGGCATCCGCACGACGAGCGGGAAGTCCATCGCGCCGCCGGTCCGCCAGCGGTAGCGGCCGACGTGATTGATCAGCTGGTCGAGCGCCGGGTAGCTGAACGCGTCGTACTGCAGCTCGCAGACGGGCCGCCAACCGGCCATGCAGAGCCCGACCGCGGCGCCCATGATCCCGGCCTCGGCGAGCGGCGTGTCGACGCAACGATCGGCTCCGAAGCGGTCCCGCAGGCCCGCGGTCGCGCGGAAGACGCCGCCGACGCGACCCACGTCCTCGCCCATCACCAGCACGGTCTCGTCGCGCTCCATCTCGACGTGGAGCGCGTCGTTCACCGCCTCCACGAGGAACCGCTCAGCCACCGAGGATCCTCCGCAGCTCGGCGAGGTCCGCCCGCAAAGCGGCCCACGGCTCGGCGTAGGCGTGCTCGAAGACGAGGGAGACGTCCGGCTCCGGCTCGGCCTCCGCCTGCTGGATTCCCTCGCGCATCAGCTCGAGCGCCCAGTCCTTCACCTCGTCCACCTGCGCCTCCGTGAGCACTCCGAGTCGGCGCAGGTAGCCCTCGTAGCGTCCGACGCACTCGTTCCGCTTCGCCTCCTCGACGCGCTCCGGGTCGATGTACGGGCTCGGGTCGTCGGCGGTGGCGTGGGGCATCGCGCGGTAGGTGACGGCCTCGACGAACGTCGGCCCGTCGCCCGCTCGGGCACGCTCGACCGCCTCGCGGGTCGCCTCGTAGACCGCGAGCACGTCGGTCCCGTCGACGCGCACACCGGGCATCCCGTAGCCGATCGCCTTGTCGGCGAGCGTCGGAGCGGCCGTCTGCGCGGAGAGCGGCGTCGAGATCGCCCACTGGTTGTTGTTGCAGAACAGGACGAGCGGCGCGCGCATCACGCCCGCGAACGTCGCCCCCTCGTGGAACGAACCCTCGGACGTGGCTCCGTCGCCGAAGAACACGAGCGCCACGGTCGGCTCCCCCTTCAGCTTCTTCCCCCAGGCGAACCCGGCCGCGTGCGGCACCTGCGTGCCGATCGGGACGCAGATCGACGCGACGTTGTAGTCCGCCGGGTTCCACCAGCCCGCGGGGTGCCCACGCCACCAGGAGAGGACCGTCGAGACCGGGATGCCGCGCAGCAGGCCGATCGCCGACTCCCGGTAGGCGGGGAAGATCCAGTCCTCGTCGGCGAGAGCGTGCGCGGCTCCCGCCTGCATCGCCTCGTGGCCCCAGAAGATCGCGTACGTGCCGATCCGGCCCTGGCGGTGGTAGACGAGCGAGCGCTCGTCGTACTTGCGCAGGAGGATCAGCGAGCGGTAGAGGTCGAGCAGCTCGCGCTCGCCGAGCCCGTCGACCTCGCCGTCGGGGACCGACCCTCCGTCGCCGATCACGCGGCGGAGATCTGCAGGGAGCACCTGGGCCACTTCGGCGGCGAATCTATCCCACGAGGACGGTGACGGCGTCCCGCTCGGCCTCGAAGACCGCCTCGGTCGCGTCGCCGAGGTCCTCGCCGTCCGCCTGGAGCGGCATCGGCTCCCGGGCAGCGGTCTCGATGCGGTCGAGGTCGCGGCCCCGCACGAGCCCCAGCCGGTCCGTGCCGGTGAGCAGGTAGAGCGCGACGGCGGGGTAGTCGCGGACACGGAGCCCACGCGGGGCGACGAGGTCGAGCCCGGCGGAGAGGCGGGTTCCGCGGGCGACGTGGAGCGGCGCCCGGCCGACGTACGTGTAGGGGTCCGCGTTCGCGACGAGCACGAACGCCGCCTCCCCGTGCCCGCGGATCTCCAGCGCCGGCTCGAAGCGGCCGCGCCGGGCCGAGACGAGCCGCAGTGCCTCCCACGCGGTGCCGAGGTCGCCGCGCCGGCGGCCCCCGCGCGTGCGGCCCGCCCGGCGGAGGAGCTCGGCGTCG